>JAWOJI010000428.1:0-15914 GCA_046481735.1 Desulfatiglandales bacterium
CGACCATTCTCTTTCCGGGCCACGAGATCACCAGGGTTTCCCTTGAAAGAAAGCTGGAGCGTTTGCGCTATCGCAGGGTCGGTCATGAGCCGCGGGCAATGGGAGAAATGCGGCTCTCGGGAGACAGGCTGGAGCTTTTTTTGAACGACCTGCAGATCCCCCATGTGAAGAGGCAAGGGTTTGCAGCAGAACTCCGTTTCAAGGGAAGCCGGATTGTTTCCATCGCGCATTCCAAAACCGGGAAACCCCTGCCTCTCATTGAGCTTGAGCCGGAGCTGCTCATGTTTTTTTTCGGTCCGGAAAGGGAACAGCGACATCTTGTGTCCATTAAAGACATTCCCCAACATGTGATCCAAGCCATACTCGCAGCAGAAGACAATCGGTTCTATGAACATTTCGGGGTGGACCCTTTAGGCATATTGAGAGCCCTGTACGTCAATATCACCCACGGGAATATCCGCCAGGGAGGCTCGACGATCACCCAGCAGCTGGCGAAAAACTACTTTCTTAGCCCGGATAGAACTTTTTCCCGGAAAATCAGGGAGGTGTTTCTTGCCGTCACCATGGAGCTGACCTACGCAAAGGATGAGATCTTCGAGATCTATCTGAATGAAATCTACCTGGGGCAAAAAGGCTCCATTTCCGTCAACGGCATCGGAGAGGCATCCCACTTCTACTTCGGCAAGCCGGCAAGCCTGCTCACGCTTGATGAGGGCGCAGCTATTGCAGGCCTCATCCGCGCCCCGAATCACTACTCCCCTTACGCGGACAAGGAACGGTGCACCCAGCGACGAAACGCCGTTCTCAAGGCTATGAACAAGCTGGGCTGGATCACACAGCCCCATTTCGAAAAGGCGATCTCAAGGCCCGTGACCCCTTTCGGGTACGAGACCTACAGGAGACAGGCGCCTTATTTCGTCGATTACGTTTCCAGCCAACTCGCGGAGCTTTACCCGGAGGGTGCCCTCTCGAGTCTCGATCTCTCCATTTACACCACCCTGGACACGGAGGTTCAGAATGCGGCGGAAGGCGCCCTGTCAAGAGGACTTGAGCGCCTTTCATCGCCGGACAGGAAAAAAGGGACGAAAGGAAGACCTCAAGGTGCGGTCCTCGTGATGCAACCCAAAACCGGCTACATACTGGCCATGGTGGGAGGCCGTGAATACGACGAAAGCCAGTTCAATCGACTGACACAAGCAATGCGCCAACCCGGCAGTGCCTTCAAACCCTTTGTTTTTCTCAGCGGACTTGACGATTTCACTCCCGCGACCCATTTCTCCAACGAACCCAAAACCTATGACGTGGAAGGCAGAATGTGGCGCCCCAGAAATTATTCACCGGTTGAAGAAAAACAGATAACCATGAGGAATGCCTTGGCAAAATCCATCAATACGGCTACCGTGGACCTTGCCATGAAGGTAGGTTTGGATCGCGTGTCTGAAACAGCGCGCTCCTTCGGATTCTCTTCACCCCTCTTGCCCTACCCCTCCCTGGCCCTGGGGTCATTCGAGGTTATCCCTCTTGAGCTTGCTCGCGCCTATTGCGCATTCGCCTCAGAGGGTGCGCTGCCGGAGCCCTTGTCGGTAAAGGACGTGGTGGACGAGAACGGGAACAACCTCGAGCGGCGTTATATGTCCCTTCAAAGGGTGACGACTCCAGCAAAGGCCTTTATCATCTCCTCCATGCTCCGAAGCGCGGTTGAAGAGGGAACAGGGCGTCCCCTAAAGACTCTGGGAATCGGATTCCCGGTCGCCGGCAAGACAGGCACCACGAATGATTTGAAAGACGCCTGGTTCATAGGGTACACCCCTGAACTACTCACCCTGGTTTGGGTGGGCAACGATCAGGGAGAACCTCTTCACGGGTCAGGCGCGCAAGTGGCGCTCCCCATTTGGGCGGATCTGATGAAGGGAGTGCGACAACACCTTTCCGGTCGGTGGTTTGAGATGCCCCATGGGGTTGTCGAAAAGGAAATTTGCCTGGAAAGCGGGTTCCTTGCCCTACCCGGAAACTGTACTCAAAGGAGGAGGGAGGTCTTTCTTGAAGAAAACGTTCCGAGCGAGCATTGCATGCTTCACGCAAATCCCAAAGCCATGGATAGGATCATTAAAGGTGTCAGGGATCTTCTTAAAACTTTCTAGGTTTTTGCTGCTTGCTGTTCTGTGCCTTCCCTTGTGGAAGTGCGCCACGGCGCCTCAGCCGGCCCCTTCTCCCGAGCCCCTCCCTCGAGCGCAAGAAAGGTTTGAGATCGAGAAAAGGGCCGATCCCCGCATCCTGGCCTCTCTGCAGTTCACGGAGCAGGCTCGCCTGCTTATTCAGGAGGGAAAACCGGACGAAGCCATCAGGACCCTTGAGAGAGCGCTCAACCTTTACCCCGCCAACGGAGAGACCTACTATTACCTGGCCGAGGCCTGGCTCATGAAAGGCAACATCCAGCAAGCCAAGGAATTTCACGGGTTCGCTGCCACCTATCTCCGCGACCATGCCCAATGGAGGAGCCGTCTCAATGCCCAACAGGAAAAAATCTCCAGACGCTCTCGCGAGTGACCACTTGGGACGACACCCTCTGGGGCGGAATTTGAAGAATCCCAACAGTTCGGCTTTTTGAAAGCCTCATGAGCGTCAGACATGGGGATCTCTCTCAATGCAGAAAACGAAGATCATGTGGGGAGCCGGCCTGTTACGAAAAACCTTGTTGCTTTGACCGAGCACATGGTGTAAAGCGAGATTCCTGATACTCAAAGTTGACGGCTTCGTAAAAAGTCCATCTGCGGCGTTGCGCTTCATCTTTCGTCACTGCGGTGTACTTCTATGTACGCCTCATTCCTCAAGATTCGCGCGTCTTGCATCTGGAGCTTTTTACTGTGCCGTCCTGATTTGAGACTTTTTACGAAGTCATCAAAGTTGACAGGAGAATCCGACAGTGCAGAATTTCACACCAAAACGAATGTTCTTTACAAAGGGCGTGGGACACCACCGCAATCGACTGCAGAGCTTCGAGTTGGCTCTCAGGGACGCCGGCATTGAAAAGGTCAACATAGTCACGGTTTCCAGCATCTTCCCCCCGGATTGCAAGATCATCTCCAGGGAGTCGGGAGAAAGGGAATTAAAAGCCGGGCAGATCACTTTCATCGTCCTGGCCAGAGAAAACACCAATGAGCCGAACCGTCTGGTCTCAGCCGCCATCGGATTGGCCCGTCCCAAGGACTCCAAGCAACATGGCTATATCAGCGAACATCATGCCTTCGGCGAGACCGTGAAAAGGTCGGCGGACTTTGCCGAGGACCTTGCTGCAACGATGCTGGCCTCCACCCTGGGCATTGAGCTCGACCCCGATGTGGCATGGGACGAACGGAAGCAGGTATACAAGGTGGGAAAGAGATTGTTTGTAACCAGGGGCATTGCCCAGTCGGCAAAGGGCCACAAGAAAGGCCTCTGGACGACCGTGGTGGCAGGTGCGGTCATGCTGCTGGATTGAAGGGTCCGCGTGTGCCAATGAAGCCCAAACAGTCGATGTTCTCCGATCATCCGGATATCGTTCCCCCTCTTCTTTTCAAGGGGATGACGTCGGTTGACCTTGTGGAAATTATGGGCCGAACTTCTTTTGAAGCAAGAAATGTTTCTCGCGGCGCCCACTTGTTTCAACGAATGATCGAAGAGGGGGACGTCATCTGGCTTGCCATAGCCGGCGCCGGCATAGCCGGGGGCATGGGCGGGATGGTGATTTCGCTGATGGAGGCGGGCTTCATCGATGTGATTTGCTCCACAGGAGCCCAAGTATACCATGATTTGCACTTTGCCTTCGGCCTTCCTGTGAAAGCGATTCACCCCCGCCATGACGACGACCTTCTGAGGCAACACGGCGACACCCGCATTTATGACATCGGCATTCGGGAAAAGGAGACCCTTGAGGCCCAGGATGAAGTGGTCCGCAGATTTGTGAAGGACTGTTCTGAGGATCTGTGCGGGAAACCCATTTCCAGCTGGGAATTCAATTCGGCCCTGGGACGCTGGGCACTGGAAAACAGCCGACACCCGGAACGCAGTTTCACTGCAGCCGCAGCAAGACTGGGAGTTCCGGTTTTCTGGGACTCCCTGGCCAATCACTCCATCGCCATGAATCTGGTCCGGACTGATCGAGAAGGCTATCCCGTAAACCTTTCAGCCCAGAAAGATATCTTTGATTCGGCGGCTCTGACTTTTGCATCCCCCCGGACAGGATTTGTCGAGTTGGGAGGTGGAGGGCCAAAGAACTTCATCCAACAGACCGGGCCGACCATCAGCCAGATTCTCAACATCCCTTTCGAGGGAGCGGAACGGGGGCTGCAGATAGGGACCGCCTCCGAAAAAGATGGGAGCCTTTCGGGATGCACCTTCGGTGAATCCGTCACGTGGGGAAAGTACCGGACTGCAGCGGCTGAAAGGCTGGTGCAGATCTGGGCGGAGTACAGTGTGATCTTTCCTCTCCTGGCGTCATTCGTGCTGGATCGGTGTCAAGAGAGACAGCCCTCAGACCTGGTTTCCCGCATGAAAGACAGCAGGCGGAGTTTGGAGAATGCCCTTTGAATCATCACTCCATGCAGTTTCTGGACTGCAACGACCCTGTCGTATGTTTCAACACCGCGGCGGTTGCTGTTTTCCCTGTCCCCTACGAAGGGGGCGTATCTTACGGGAGGGGAACGGCAGACGCGCCGGATGCCGTTATCCAAGCTTCACGGCACCTCGAGCTTTATGACGAGACGCTGAAAATCGAGCCTCACCGTATGGGTATCTTCACCGTGGCGCCGCCGGATGTCTCCGCCGATCCGGCCCTTCTTCACAATGCCGTGTACCTCAGGACCCGGGATCTGATCGCCGCCGATAAGTTCACCGTCATGCTCGGCGGGGATCACTCCATCAGCTATGGCTTTGTGAAAGCCCTTGCCGAGAAACACGGCCGGATCTCCGTGGTTCACCTGGACGCGCACAGTGATTTGCGGGACACGTACGAAGGGAGCGCCTTCAGCCACGGCTGCATCATGTCGCGCATCAGGAGCCTGACAAAGGACACCCTCCAGATCGGCATACGAAGCATGTCTCTCGAGGAGGCTGAGAAAATAGCTCGCGAAAACCTCGTTGTCTGCACCATGGAGGAGTACCGCTCAGGGACTTTTGAGGTGGACGCCGCTCTCGAGACGATCCCTGACCCGGTTTTCCTGACCATCGATGTGGACGTTTTCGATTGGAGCGTAATCCGGAGCACCGGCACGCCTGAACCCGGAGGCTTTTTTTGGGATGAAGCCCTTCAACTTCTTAAAAGAATCTTTGAACGCAAAGAAGTTGTGGGCTTTGATGTCGTGGAGCTTTCTTCCGATGCATCAGACCGGAACTCCCCCTTTGCCGTTGCCAAGCTCATTTACAGGATGTTGGGATTCAAGCTGGCTTCCCTCGTAACCAAAGGATGCCTCGGATGGCCCGATAAACCCTCAGGAAGCATTTTTCGGTAAGACGGATTCACCCGCGCCCTCCCTCAGTACCCTTCTTTTTGCCTTTTCTCTCGAGTTCCAGAAGGACCTCAGTAAGCCCTTTCGTCCCCGGAAATTGTGCATGCATTGACAAAAGCTTTGGATAAGCAGTATAATATAGCGGTTTTTATCGCAATTTTCGAAATTCACCACACTGGTTGTACATCGGTCAAGGGACGTCTGCTCGGTTTTCAGATTTTTTATGAGAAAGGAAAACCCCGCTCCATGACCCAGCCTCTTCCAAGAAAGCAGGCCTTGAGAAACACCCAGTCAGGAGTTCGTTCCATTATATCCTCCCTGTTGCTGGCCGTGAAGACGCTCTCCCTTTATGCAGAGGACCATTCCCACTGTCAAAACGCCCTGAGCCGCCTTCACAAGGAACTCGAGGAATTTCTCAACGACCAGGACACCCTGGTTCTCGAGGTAAGGGATCACCAGATCCTCCATCTTGGGGAAGTGGTTCACCAGGGACAAGGAAGAGATGGGGAGCTGGCTTTCGCCCTTTTCAGGGACGGCATTATGACCCTTGCCTTCAGCCGGGGGCTCGAACCTGAAGAGACACGCATGTTTGCCAAAATCCTTGAACGATACAAGAGCCTTCCCACCGGCGCCGAAGGAGATATCGTCACAGCGCTCTGGGAGTCGGAGATGACCCATATCGAGTACGAGGCCGTCGAGAATATTCTGGAAGTCGACGGGCCGAGCGAATCACCCGGCGATCCCCAGGATTGGCTTGGATCCCTGTCACCCTGGGGAGGAGAAGGCCTTTCGTCCTTGAAACCCGGTGAACCAACCCGGGATCTGAAGCAACCGCTTCGTGCTGCAGTCCAATTCTCTACAATCGAGCCTGCTCTACTGCAACTGACGGAGGACGAAGCGAGGCGACTCGAAGAAATGGTGCGAATCGAAGAGGAAAGGGACGCCGCCCAGGAAATCCTGAACATGTTGGCGGACATCCTCAAACAGCGGCAGGAGGAAGACTTCTTTTCCTATGTGCTCGATTACATGGTGGATGAACTTCGCACCGCCTTTGCCGCGAAAGATTTTGAAATTGCCCTGAAAATCCTAAAAACCTTGAACCAAATCCACAAGACCTGCCGGCACGCCGGCCCTTGGGCCGTATCCAAGGTTCGTTCCTTTCTTCTCAGAATCTCAGAACCTGATTTTCTTGAAGGGCTCAAGACTGGATGGAGCAAGGTGCCGGAAGCCAGGATAGCAGACGCCAAAGAGGTTCTTCTCTTTTTTCCGCCGGTTGCGGTTCTCCATCTAGGCGCGATGCTTCCAAAGGTCCCTCCCCCCGCAAGGGCAGTGATGGAGGAGGTCATCGTGGTGCTCGCATCGAGGGACATTGGGCCCTTCCAGGAACTGCTGGAAGCATCAGATGAAAAACTCCTGGCGATCCTTGTGCCTCTTCTGGCCAAAATGAACGGGGAGCATTCGGCAGGCCTGCTGCTCCACATGACCCGGAAACCTTCGGAAGCCGTCAGGAAGGAAGCCCTGAGAGCCATTATCTTGCGACGCCTCTGGGTTCCCCAGGCTCTGGCCCCGCTCTTGAATGATGAAAGCCCCTTCATCCGCCAGCTCACCGCCCGATTCCTGGGTTCCAGGAAGAATCCAGCGGCGGAGGCTCTCCTCGTTGAACACCTCAGTAAAACCAGGATCTCAAAAACCAACGGCGAAGAGTTGATCGCCTGCTTCAAGGTTCTGGGTAAATGCGGGGCGTCGGAATCCATCCCTTTTCTGAGCGATACCCTGTTAAAGGGGGGGTTGATTTCACGCTTTCGAGATTCCCTTCGTCGCCGGGGGGCAGCCCTTGCTCTGCTTGCCCTCGACTCCGAAGAGTCGAGAGCCGTCTTGAAAAAAGCCTGCAGCAGCCGATTTCCAGGAGTCCGCAATGCCGCTCAAGATGCGTGCAAGCCATAGGGAGAGAACCGATGGGTAAGAGCCTCACAGAGATGCGATCCACCTGGGAGGAAGCCCTTCTCTGTGACCTATTCCGCGTGATTCAGGCCATCCGGATTCATCAGGACAACAACCAGCTTGTCAAACGCTGCCTTTCCGCGTTTCAGGAAACGGTAGCTCGGCTCAACCCTCGAGAGGATATAACGGTTCGGGTCTCCGAAGGCCGTCTTTTCGTGCAGGGAGAAAAGATCCCATATCGGAAGGAAATTCTGAGGATCATCAACAGCACGCTCCTTCTCTTTCAACGCCGCGCCCTGGAGGGGCTGCGTTTTCAGCCGGCGGCGGGGAGGATACCCCAGGAAGATCTTCTTGCCTTCATGCGGCTTCTCGTTCAGTGCGAGGAAAAAGCCGACCCCGCCGCCTGGTTGACGGAGGAAACCGGGAAAAAAGGATTTTCCTGGGCGAGCGTTTTGAAAGGCGTGGACATAAAACGACGGTCGGTCGAAAACCTTCGGGAAAAAGCGAAATCCACCTACTTCCATGCCATGAATTCCGTGCGGGATGTGGCCCAGAGGATCTCCTATCAGGGCTATGCGGGCATCCGGAAGTCGAAGCGCATGGTGCAGAACATGCTGGACTGTCTGTCCGAGGATGAGGCCCTCTTCGTGTGTCTCAGCACTATCAAGGATTACGATGACTACACCTACACGCACTCGGTGAATGTTGCCGTTCTGTCTCTGTGCCTCGGGAACCGCATCGGCCTGCCCAGGAATTCCCTGGAGCACCTCGGTATCTGCGGACTGTTCCATGACCTTGGAAAAGTGGATGTCCCCCGGGAAATCTTGACAAAGCCGGGACAACTCACAGAGGGAGAATGGGAAGTGATGCAAAAACATCCCATGGCAAGCGTCATGCAAATTCTCAAACTCCGCGCCTCCCACGAGCTCAAATCAAAGATTCTCCTTGCCCCTTTTGAACATCATGTCAAATACAATCTTTCCGGTTATCCAAAGGTGGAGTTGAAAAAGGAAGTCAGCCTTTTCGGGCGCATTCTTCAGATCGCCGACGTCTATGACGCCGTCACCTCTTCTCGAGCCTATCGATCCTACGCATTCAGCCCGGACCAAGCCATCCTCCATATGATGAAAGGTTCAGGAACCGACTACGACCCGATCCTCTTGAAAGTCTTCGCCATCATGATGGGAACCTATCCCGTGGGAAGCCTCCTGGAACTTGATACGGGCGAATTCGGCCTTGTCGTTGACTACCCCATGGAGACGGGTGGAACCTCTCCCCGCATCATTCTGCTCGAACAGGGGAAAGAAGGGGAGATGATCCGTGGGGAGACCATTGTCCTTGCTCAAACAAGCAAGGAAGCCGGCGCCCGCCAGAGAAGCATCCTTCGAAGCCTCAACCCGTCCGAATTTGGAATCCAGCCCGCCAAATTTATTCTTGGTTGAGTTCTGAACGGAGAAGCGTTTTTCCAATTTGCCCTAGGCCCCGAACCGTCCGGGACTGAACGCTTTTCCATATTCTCGGATGTCCACGCCATCAAGGAGCCGTGACACGAGCTCTCCGGTCAGTGGCCCCACGGTCATCCCCTTGGTGTTGTGTCCTCCCGCTACAAAGACGTTGCTCCACGAAGTGAGCCTCCCCAGAAGAGGCAGACCGTCAGGAGTGCAAGGACGCAGTCCTCTCCACACTTCGTTTGGATTCATGGTTTTGAGATCTGGAAGGTAGAGAGATGCCGCCTGTCGAATGCCCTTGACCCGCCTTTGACTGAGGCTCAAATCCGTGCCCGAGAGTTCCAGCAATCCTGTCACCCTTAAAGCCCCCGCCAAAGGGCTTACCGCCACATGATGCTCATCCAAAATCAAGGGCTGCATGACCGCTCCTGTTGAACCGTAGAAAGTCTGGCTAATGCCCTTCCCCCCCTCAACTGGAAGGTGCACATCAAGCAATCGGCCCATATCCTTCAACCAGGCGCCCGCTGCAAGCACCACCTGGTCGGCCTGGAACTCACCTCTTGTGGTCAAGACCGATCTCAACCGTTTCCCGGAAGTGCGAAACGCGTAAACTTCACAGTCCGTCGTGATGCCCGCCCCTGCGGTGGATGCACTGTCCGCAAGCCAGTGAATAAAGCGGAGGGGGTTCAATCCGGCATCGGCAAAATATCGAACCCCGCCCACGACGCCTTTCCCGGCAGCCGGCTCTGCATGTCGTGCCTCATCCCCGGAAAGGATCTCCGTACCGAGACCGAATCGACTTGCTTTCATGGCTCTCTGCTGAGACTCCTCCCAACGCTTCCGGGTCAGGTAAAGCAACAGGAGTCCTTTTCTGCTGAACTCGTAAGCCGCGCCACCCAACGCGGCAAAATCAAGGTGGACTCTGAGCGCTTCCTTGTTGAGGTGCAGGAGGAGTTCCGAGTGCGATTCAAAGTCTCTTCGATTGCAGAAACAAGCAAACCTCAGGAGCCAGAGGAAAAAGGACGGGTCAAATCTGGGTCGGATCCCAAAAAAGCCTTGGGGGTTGAAGAGATCCGGCAAGCTCTTTCGAATAACGCCCGGCGCCGGCAAGGGTTCGAAGTAGCTGGGCACGATGAGTCCGGCATTGCCGGAAGAACTCCCCGCGCCAACCTCGCCTTTTTCAATGACAAGGACCTTCGCCCCTTTCCGGGCTGAGAAATATGCCACGGAGAGCCCTACAACGCCCGCTCCAATGACGAGAACATCTGCTTGCCGATCGTTCATAACGCGTCCTCGAAACGTGACCGTTCAGCTTTTTGAAAAAGTTAAAGTAGGGGTTTCCTACCCCTTGAATAAGGTTTTTACCCCATTGAACCCTTTTTTTCCATACATCAAACTCACTGGCAGGAACAGTGGAGCGCGAACAAGCCCCAGGAAGGGAGAAGAAAAGGCATGGAAGAGGCGGTTGTTGTTTTCATGGATGAGGATCGGCTGAACTTCACGGAAGACGGGAGGGTCTCGGTAGTCGACGCGCTCAACCTGGTCTTGGATTCGGACAGAGCTCCGGGCCTTTGGGAGAAAATGAAGGCGGAACACCCGGACATCCTAGCCCACTGCGAGGAGCGCACCTTCAGGGACCAAGGAGCTGTTTTCGTCATCGACAAAGAAGGGTGGGAGAAGATCTGGATGCTGCTCTCCGAGTACCTTTTCAGTATGGCCCTGGCCCACTGATGAGAACTCCTGCGATCAAGAGCTTCCCGGTCAATAGAAGGTTTCAGTGTAAACCGACGACTCTGGAAACCTTTCGTCAACCAATAGAGTCACATCCCGTATCATTTCTCTCCGTCCGCAAAGGTAGAAATCATAAACCCCGGAACTCAATCGGCTGTTTATGTAGGCCGTGACCCTGCCCTGAAAATCATCGGGCCCGGTTCCGGCGGAAAAAGCTGAAATGCAAACCGTCCATTCTATCGATAGCTGTTTCCAGAGCTCGTATGTCGTCTTCCCTTATTTTCTGCAGTGTGGAGAGCAGAGGCGACCCCGGGGTTGTGGCAAGCGTGGCGCCCGCATAAAAGAGAGCTGACTGAATTCCCTGAATCTCCTTCTGGATTTGGGTTCCCGAATCGGGAATCTTGGTTGCCAGTATGCCGAGGGACGCATTCAGTTCATCCACATCGCCGCATGCTTCCACACGCACGTGGTCTTTTTTCACCCGCTCACCACTGAAAAGGCTTGTTTTCCCGAAATCCCCTGTCCCTGTGTAGATTTTGATGGCCCTTTAACCTCTTATAAAGTCCTTTCAACGGTTTCGGTGCAAAGGCAAGGTGTATCAGCGAATCCTCACTGCAGCATCTCTCATTTCTCCTGGAAGGGGAGGAGTCGAGCTTCTCGTCATTCCTGAAAGGATGCACGAACAAGAGTTGTCTTGCCTTTTTACAACACCTTAGGTAGAATTTCAAATTATTGAGGCGTCATGGCAAGAATTATTCTGGAACATAAAGGGCAAGTGCTCAAGGATTTTCCACTGCACAAAGGAAGCCTGACGATAGGCCGGCGCAAGGACAACACGATCGTTTTCAATGACCCTCAGGTATCCGCCCTGCATGCAAGAATCGACAAGAGAGGAACCGATTATATCCTCACCGACCTTCAGAGCACGAACGGCACCTATGTCAACAACCTGAAAGTATTCTCCCATCGCCTGCACCACGGCGACAGGATATCCGTGAGCAAGCATGATCTTCTCTTTATCGGTACCGAGAAGGCGAAAATCGATGCTGCCTTGGATAGGGTTCCTCTGGACAGGACCGTTATCGTAGGAGGCGCCCGGCAAAGAAAGGCTCGTCCATTGGCCAGGCCAACTCTACCTGAGCCTCCGATTCATCAGGAAAAGAGTTCCGGGTTCCTGCGACGGCTTCTTTTCGTTTTTGCCCTCGTAGCTGTGATCCTCGTCATCGGGTTTTGGGGTTTACAAGACGAACCCTTTTCTTTTCGCAGCATCTTTTCCAAGGACGAACCCCTCGATCAACTTGACCAGCACACCCTTCCAATCACAAAGCAGCTGCCGCCTCCACAGGCACCCGAACCTCAAACCGCCGAGGGGTTTTTCGAAACGAGCGATTTGGAATCCGGCCTGGCCATTGATGCGATCGTTTGGTCAAGCGATGGGGTAAGCTCTTTTGCCTTGATCAACGGGTCAAGAGTCACGGTCGGCCAATCCGTGGAGGGATTTACGGTCACCGAGATCGGACGCGATTATGTCCTCCTGAGATCTCCTGACGGCCAATCCACAATCCGGCTCACTATCATCCTTAAATAGCCCGATTCGTCGTGTACTCCACGGAAGGACCGGTGCTCCAGTGAAGGAAGGAAAACACGTGACACTTTGGCTTTTTCAAACATTCAGAAGCATCGAACATGTCGGCGGTGCGCTATTTGAAGAAGCCGAAGTATTAGAAGAATACACGGTTCACCCCATTTCACTCCATTCCTTCCTGTGCTATTTATTTCCAGTGACATGAGGAGAAGAGAGTAAAGCGAACCGCATTGCTGAAAGAGGAGGCCATCATGAAACTGTCCAGCCCTGTGTTTGAGAATGGAAGCAAAATCCCATCAAAATACACCTGCAACGGCGAAGACATCAATCCGCCCCTGAACATCTCAGGAGTCCCTTCGAGCGCCAAGAGTTTGGTCCTCATCATGGAGGATCCTGATGTGCCCAAAAACCTCCGACCCGACGGGATGTGGGACCACTGGATCGTCTTCAACATCCCGCCCGATACCGGGGAGATTCCGGAGGGGCGGGATCCCCGGGGGGTTAACGGGAAAGGAACCGGAGGGAATCTTGGCTATATGGGCCCCTGTCCTCCGGACCGGGAACATCGCTATTTCTTCAAGCTTTTTGCCCTGGACAGGACCCTCGATCTACCGGAAGGAGCGAAAAAAGTGGAGGTAGAAACGGCCATGGAAGGGCATGTTCTGGAAAAGACCGAAGTGATCGGCCTCTATGAGCAAAGCTAGCCGGATGAAGGCTATCCTGAGGCGCCGGTCAGCAGATTTTTCAACCTGAGGGCTTCCGCAGTTGCCTTCTTCTGCATCTGTGCGCCGATGTAGCCCTGCTGAAAGCGTTTTTCCAACTCCCCTTCATCCACGATGTCAACCTTGCCGCTTGGAAATTGCACCACGTCGATCTCCAGGTCCACGTAGCGGATCCGGTCGGGATATAACTCCAAGGGGGTGTTGATATTGTAATAGGTCCCTACCCTCTTCCCGCGCGCCCGAAAATAAGTGTGACAGTAATGCCATTCCCCTCCCCGTATTTCTGAGACGGCGTAATCGCCCTCCTCCCTGGGGATTCCGAGCCCATCATACCGACCCCGACCTTCAAATTGGAATCGTTTCAGGATAAGTCTCCTTTGGGAGAAATCCTCTTCCAGCACCTCCCCTTTTGAAAGGTGAAGCACCCTTCCGTTCAGTTTGACATGCTCGATGGCGAGCTCTTTCCCCCTTTGATACTGATCCCAAATCCACTCCTTTTCCGCGCTGCAGCCAAGGGATTCACTCATTTCCGGATACACGGCAAGGACCTCTGCTTCGTTTCTGTCAACCTGATCCGGACAAATGATCTTGAGCCGATGGTGATTGAGAAGCGTCGGGACGACAGTGCCTCTGATCTCGTCGAGAAGCGATTTCGACCCAAGGGGGAATTCAATCTCCGCCGCATCCTTTTCTCTCCGACGGATGACGGCGTCGAAAAAACGTTCCCTCACCTGGGATAACAGCGCCTCTACAGAAGCTTCTTCCCCTTCCAGGATCACCCCCTGCTTGTTTTCTAAATCCCTGATTTGAACATCCGGACCTTGCAGGACATCAAATCCCTTCAAGCCGCAGAACCGCTCGGCAATGGGACCGGAAGGCAGAGCCACTGCAAGTCCCTGATCCAGGAAAAACCTGGTGAGCGCTGTTGCGTAGATGCCCCGGATTCTTAAAACGATGTCCACCCTCAGCTCCTGTATCCGATGCCGTGGATGGTAATGCGCTTTCCCTGCACCTTGGTTCGGGCTTGGAGGATCTTTTCCGCCAGCCAAAGCCTTGCTTCCACATGGTCTGTGATCCGCGGGACAACAAAGGCGCTTTGCCCTTCGGCCAGGGCGCAGAAAGGGATGAGTTGATCGGCCGCATGCCTGTCCACGGTTGCGCCCGAGCCCAGATCCTCCATGAGCATGCGGGCCGTCTCCTTGCCGATGAATTCCGCACTCCTGCCCCGGGCGCCGGCCATGTCCGCCCCGAGCAGGCATCCCCTGTCCGTTTCCGCCCACACAGCCAGGGCCGCACCCGGCTGCAAGGAAACTTTCTCAAAAGCCGGTCGCTCCGGGGTGTCGTGGATCACTTCAATTTGTGACTCATACTCCCATTTCTTCAAAGCTTTCTCACAAGTTTTTGCCATCCTCTCCGAAACACTTCTTTCCTTGAGCTTGGAGGAAAGAGCGACGCCGCGAACGCCTTCCACCCGTCCGCGCACCGTCCGCTCCAGCGGCTTAAGGGGCCCTTTCAGTGGAAGGAGCGTTACTTCTATCTCTCCTCCGCCCCGCGGCACATAGCCGGGCCTGAGGATCTTCACATCCACCTGAACGCCCATGGTTCGCAGGGTGGGCGCCAGCACCTGTTGCAGATGAAACAGGGAAGGCGCAAAGTCCTGGAAAAGACCGCCCACCACCCTGTAAATGGAAGGCTTGTCTGCAAAAAGCCCCAGAGGGAGCACGCAAAGGCTCAGCATGGCCGTGGAGCCGGCGGTTCCGATCTTCCATGTGAAGGTGCCGCCTCGGATCAGGGCGCCGGGTTCGAATCGGATCTCCCTCGAACCCACCTCCCCTCCCTCCAGCCGGCCGCCGGAAACGGCCGCCGCCGCTTCCATGGCCTTAAGGTGCTGGGGCCTAAGGCCCGGCTTGTCCCTTTTCATCCGGATGTTGAAAAGCCGGATCCCGCGGCCCATGAGAAGGGCAAAAGGGATCGCATCCCGGACAATGGTCCCGGACCCGGATTTTCGGCTTCCGTCGATCTCGATCATGCCCATCACTTTTGACCACGCCTTCAATCGTCGTTCTTGACCTCGCCCGTGTCTTGTAACTTCTCACGCCAAGGGAGTCAAGCGCATCCAATCCAAACTCCGGCAGGTTGCTGAAAAATGATTGCTGAGTCTTGCGCCTCGGCGCCTGTTTTGAGATAGTGGGCTGGAAAAGATGCTTCCGTTCGGGAAGGAGAGAAACAGGATGAAGGTCATCAAAATCGGGGGCGGCTCTCTGAGGGGAAAGAAAAACATTCAGGAGATTCTGGATCTGGTTGCAGAGCGAGGCCTTGGGCATGTCGTCGTGGTCTCCGCTCTTGGGGGAATCACGGACACGCTCCTTGAAGGCATGACTCATGCACTCGCAGAGGAAGCCGCCATACCCTCTATCATCAGCCTTCTCAGGAACAAACACATTCTTGTAGCAAGACACATCGTGCCCCAGGGAAAGAACTACCAGAGGTACACTCGAGACCTGAACGACCATCTTGACCAGCTCGAGCGCCTCTACTACGGCCTCAATTTCACCAGGGAAATCACGCCCAAGATGGAGGACATGATCAGCAGCTTCGGCGAGCGCCTTTCCGCTGATTTGCTTGCAACCGCTCTTCGTGCACGCGGCCTTCCGGCCACCCATCGCATGCCCCACAAGATCGGACTTGTCACGGACGGGAGATTCGGCGACGCCACCGCCGATATCCGAAAGAGCTCCCGGAATCTCCACGTCCATCTCGATCCGCTGCTGAAGGAGGGCATGATTGTTTTCGTGCCGGGATTCTTCGGCGTCAGTGATGAGGGGGACATCACCACGTTCGGAAGGGGCGGAAGCGACTACTCGGCAGCGGTGATCGCAGCGTCTCTGGGCGCAGAAATCCTTGAAGTATGGAAGGATGTGCCCGGATACATGAGTGCGGATCCTCATTTTGTTCCCTCGGCCAGGCTCATTCCACTCCTCTCCTATGATGAAGCAGCGGAAGT
>JAWOJI010000096.1:0-6442 GCA_046481735.1 Desulfatiglandales bacterium
TTGTAATTGCTGTCTCACCGTGTCTCACGCGTTCAATCACGGAACTCATAGGTTCATTAGTGTGAATATCTCTTAATCTCCAATCCATGCAGAGGGCTTAGGGGATGAGGAGAGTTTATCAAATCCGAAATCCGAATATCGAAATCCGAAACAAATCCCAAAATACGAATTTTCAAAACGTCAATAAAGCAAATCAGACTAGGAAAATTCGGGTTTGTTTTTGTCATTCGAGTTTTGGTCATTCGGTATTGTTTCGAATTTCGTGCTTCGGATTTCGTGCTTCGCCTTTCTAAAAGTCCCTATTGTCAAAGACGCGCTTGCTCTTTCTCTCCGATCGCGGCAAGGCCCCATAATCCACGATCTCCACAGCGGCGCTCACCAGGATCTGTTTCTTGATCTCCCCTGCAATTGTTTTCATCAGTTCGGCGTCTTTTGCCCTGTCTCCTTCCTGGTCCCGCTCCACCTTGACGGTCATGTAGTCCTTGCCGTCCTCTTTTCGATCGAGGATGATCTGGTACTCGCTCCCTATCCCAGGCATTCCGGAAAGGATGTGATCGACCTGCCCCGGATAGATGTTCACCGCCCTGAAGATGATCATGTCATCGGACCGGCCCAGCAAGCGGTCATGTCTCGGGAGAATGGATCCACAGGCGCACTTCCCTGGTATGAGTCTCGTGAGATCCCTTGTCCTGTAGCGAATCAGCGGTGTCGCTTCTTTCCGGAGCGTGGTCACCACCATCTCGCCGGTCTCCCCTTCGGGAACAGGTTCGAGGGTGTCCGGGTCCAGGATCTCAAGGATGTAGTAATCCGCCCAGTAGTGAATGCCCTGATGACAGGTGCAATCCAGGCCCGTTCCCGGGCCGTAGAGCTCCGTCATGCCCGGAATGTCAAAAAGATCTTCGACACCCAGGAGGTCCCTGATCCTGTTCCTCATGGCATCGCTGGACCTTTCGGAACCGAAGATCATTTTTTTCAGGGCAATCTCCTTCCGAATCCCGCGCTTGTTGACTTCCTCAGCCATGAGAAGCCCCATGGACGCGGTGCAGCACATGGCGGTTGTCTGGAAGTCCACGAGAAACCGGCACTGCATGTCAAGATTGCCCGGACCGGCAGGAATGGCCATGGCGCCGAATCGCTCGCAGCCGAGTTGGAAGCCGACACCCGCAGTCCACACCCCGTAGCCGACTGCGATCTGCACCCTGTCCTCCAGGGACAGCTCGGCCATTTCATAGCACCGGGCAAAGAAATGAGCCCAGTCGTCAATATCCTTCTGCGTGTAGGAAAGCACCTTCCTTTTTCCCGTAGTCCCAGAGGACGCGTGGATTCTGACCACCTTTTCGAAGGGAACGGAAAGGAGAGGAAAAGGGTAGCCCTCCTGGAGATCCTTGCTCGTCGTGAAGGGCAGTTTCTTCAAATCCGTCAGAGCGCGAATCTCATCCGGCTTGACACCGGCTCCCTCCAGCTTTTTCCGGTAAAAGGGAGACCCCTGGTAGGCGTGCTTGACCGTCCACCGAAGACCTTCCAACTGCAAGGCCTTGAGCTCTTCTTCGGTTTTTGCCGCAGGCATGAATCTCTTTTCCATCATTCTTCCCTCTACGGCCGCAAAAGGCCGGGCAGAACCAGGGCGATTTCAGGGAAAATCGTCAGGATCACGATGCACAGGGCGGAGGCCGCCACAAAGAAGCTGACGCTCTTAAAAATGTCCCCCAGAGCGATCTGGGGGGCCAGGGCTTTGACCACATAGATGTTGACGCCCACCGGCGGTGTGATGGCTCCAAGGGTGGTGACCATGGTCAGGACGATGGAGTACCAGATGGGATCGAACCCCAGGGCCAGGCCCAGGGGAAAGAAGATGGGGATCGTCACAACGAGAAACCCCAGGGCGTCCATCACGCAACCGCCGATGATGTAGATGACCATGACAAAGCTCAGGATGACATATTTCGATACCGGCAGGCCCGCTGCGAAATCAGCCACGATGAAAGGAAGTCGCGTAACGGCCAGGAACTTGCCGAAAATTGTGGCGCCTGTGATCAGGAAGAAGCACATGCAGGATATCCAGAGAGTGTCCCGGATGGAATTCGCGACCCCGTTCCAGGTCAGCTTGCCGGTTGTGAGGCTCACGATAAAGGTGCAGAACACACCGACCGCTCCCGCTTCCGTGGGCGTGAACAAGCCGGCGTAGAGACCCCCGATGACCAGCACGAAAATTGCCAGAGCCTCCAGGACGCCGGGAAGGGCCTGCATTTTTTCTTTGAATGTGGTCCTGGGGCCTGGAGGTCCAAAACTCGGGTGGATTCTGCAGATCAGAAAAATGGTCAGCACGAACAGGAATCCCAGCAGGATGGCCGGCAGTATCCCGGCAAGGAAAAGGGCGGCAATGGATTGGCCCGTTTGCAGCCCGATGATGATCAGCACCACGCTGGGAGGCATGACGGTCCCAAGGGTGCCCCCGGTGGCCACTGTGCCAGTGCTGAGCCGGGGGTCATAGTTGTATTTCTCCATTTGAGGCAGCGCCACCGCTCCCATGGTCGCCGCCGTTGCCGTGTTGGAACCGCAGATCGAAGCGAACATCTCGTCCGCACCGATGGTGGCAACGGCCAGGCCTCCCGGCCAGTGGCCTACCCACTTGTAGGCCGCATTGTACAACCTTTCCGCAATGCCGGAGTTGAAGGCCAAATACCCCATGAAAATAAAGAGGGGCACCACGGTCAGGCCGTAGGAGGAGAAGGTGGCCCAGATGTCTCCCCCCACCATGCCGACGGCGGCCTTGAACGATACTGTGTACCAGAAGCCGCAAAAACCGACCACGGCCATGGCAAAACCCACCGGCATTCCAAGGAAGAAAAGGACCAGGAGAAGGATGATGATGCCGATAATGCCTATCCACTCTGGGCTCACGCTTCACCTTCCTTCCTAAACATCAGGGATTTCAGGAACTCGGTGAGAAAAACGAGGGAAATCACTGAACAACCCAGGGCCACACCATAGGAAAAAGGATAAAACGCGATCCGCAATGTCTCGCTCACTTCTCCCACCTGCCGGATGGTGCTTGACCACACGGTAATCCGCCAGGCTGCAAGGCCGAAAAAACTCATGCAGATCAGGCTGTTGAGCATCCCCAAGAATCGCTTGAGCGTTGAGGGAAAGAGGTTGACGACCACGTCCACAGAGGTGTGGCCTTTTCTCATCTGCGTGTAGCCGAGGGCAAAGGCGGTCACGACCGCGGAGAAATAGCCCACGAGCTCCACGCTGCCTCGAATAGGCACCCAGACCAGGCGCAAAAAAATGTCTGAGCAGGTGAGAAGCACCATGGCGACCATGAAAACTCCGGCGATCACCAGCATGAAGTGATTCAGGAACCGGCTGATTCGGTCAAGAAAATGCATGGTGAATCCTTTTCTCCACCCAGCCCTTGCCCTCGGACGGAGAAGGATCTGGGTGGAGGCGGGTCGGTTTACTTGGAATGCTTCTCGCTCAAGGCCCTCATGTCCGCGAGGATCTCTTCGGCCGGAAGCCCTTTTGCCTTGGCTTCCTCAAGCCATTTGCCGATCATGGGCTCAACGAGCTTATCCGCTTTGGCCTGATCCTCTTTGGAAAGTTCGAAGATCTCGATGTTGTGGTTCTTCTTGGACCAGGCAATGGACTCCTTCACATGATTGTCCATGTATTCCCCGGTCCACCGGCTCTGCTCCAAAGCCATGTCGTCCATTACCTTTTGAACGTCCTTGGGCAGTTTGTTCCAGGAATCCCAATTCATGACGACCGCGAAGGGGTAGATCGGTCCGTCGATGATGGTGACGTATTTGCACAGCTCCGCGTACTTGAAATCCATGAGCGTTTCGAGAGATGAAACCGCACCCATCACCACACCCTTCTGCAGCGCTTCGGGGGCTTCCGATTGAGGCATTCCCACCGGCGTCCCGCCCAGGAGCGTGACAAGGTCCGCCACGTGACCGGACGCCCTGAGCCGCATTCCTTTCAGGTCGTCGAGGGTCTTAACCGGGGTTTTGGTGTAAATATTGGCCGGCGCGCATGCGAACATGGCGAGCACTTTGACGCTTGCGAACTCTTCCGGTTTGTACTTGTTGTAAAGATCCCAGAGTACGAGGCTCCCCACCGTGGCATCGCGAAAACCGAGAGGCAAGGCTGTCGCGTTTGTCACCATGAAACGGCCAGGCTGGTACGCCATGCAGAGGTTCCCGATATCCGCCTGCCCGGCAATGACGCCGTCCATCATGTTCTTGGCATCGAGCAGGGTGCCCCCCGGGAAAGTTTGGACGGACACGTTTCCGGCCGTGCGTTTCTCCACTTCGGTTTTCCACCGCTCCATCTGGACGCAGGGGAAGGTGGGCGCAGGCGGAAAGTTGGCATAGGTGAGCTTAATGGTTTGCGAGACGGCGCTTCCCGGCAGTGCGGCAAAGCCGATCAGCGTGGCGATAAAGATCCCGGCTGTCAACAAAGCGATCCTTCTTTTCATCTTCTTACCTCCTTATTGGTTAAAAGCCATGCTATCTCTTCCGACAATTCCTTCCCCCCCATCACCTCCTTTCCTCACCTTGCATGTGGCAGGTTGCTCGTTGCTTGTTGGAATCAGTGACCCGGCACTGCAGGGCGACATGCAACCTGCAACCAGCAACAACCTTGTTTAGAAAATACTGGGTTCCTTGTGCTCGCCGAAAACCTCCCTGAACACATTCGCCATCTCCCCCACCGTCGCGTATTCCTTGCAGCAATCCAAGAGGAAGGGCATGACGTTTTTCTTTTCTTTGGCCGCCCTCTCCAGGGCTTTGACTGAAACAGCAACGGCCTTGCCGTCCCTTGTCTTCTTCAACTCTTTGAGACGCTCGATCTGCTGCTGTGCCCAGGCTTCGTTGTAGTCGTGGAGTTCCACTTCCATGTCCACCCCTTCGGTGTACTTGTTGACTCCCACCTTGATGACCTTGCCTTCCTGGAGTCTTTTCTCGTACTCGTAAGCCTGTCTTGCCACTTCCCGTTGAACATAGCCCGACGCAACGGCCTCCACCATTCCGCCGATTTTCTCCACCTTTTCCATCTCTTCCAGGATCCTCTCCTCCATTTCCTTGGTCAGAGTTTCCATGAAGTAGGATCCCGCCAGGGGGTCGACGGTGTCCCTCAGGCCGATTTCGTCCATGAGAACTTGAAAGGTCCTGAGAGAAAGAAGGGCCGCCCTCTCCGTCGGGATGGTGTAGGCCTCGTCAAAGGAACACAGAGCCGTTGTCTGGGCGCCTGAAAGGGCCGCCGCCAAGGCATAGTAGGCGCCCCGCATGATGTTGTTCTCCGGCTGCTGCTTGGTCATGCCCGAGCCGCCGCCGCCGAAGATCCCCCGGAGGAAAAGAGCCTTCTTGTCCTGAACGCCGTAGCGCTCCCTCAGAAGCCTGGCCCAGAGCTTTCTGGCCGCCCTGAACTTGGCCACCGTCTCCCAGAGATTGCCGTAGATGTTCAGGTTAAAGGTGAATCCTCCCACGAAATCCTTCGCCTCATATCCTCTCCTTACCACTTCGTCGATGTAGGCAAAGGCTATCTCGAAGGCATAAGAGATTTCCTGGGCGGGCGTGCACCCGGATTCCCTGATGTGGTAGCCGCACACGGAGACGGGGTTGCAGCGGGGAAGCGCCTTCATGGAGTATTCGATGGTGTCGCCGATCAGGCGTACCGCAGGTTCCACCGGGTAGATCCAGGCGCCTCTTCCCACCATCTCCTTGAGGATGTCGTTCTGGGGCGTGGCGGAAATCTCCTCCTTCCTGTACCCGAATTTCTCCGCCACGGACTGATACATGGCGAGCATAACGGAGGCGACGGCATTGATGGTCAGCCCCGATCCGATCCTGTTAAGTCTGATATCCCTGAAGGCGATCTCAAAATCCATGAGGGAATCCACGGCCATGCCGACGCGGCCTACCTCTCCCTCGGACATGGCGTCATCAGAGTCGTATCCCATCTGAGTGGGCAGATCGAACGCCACGTTGAGCCCGGTCTGGCCGTGCGATATCATGAGCTTGAACCGTTCATTGGTTTGCTCCGGTGTGCCGAAACCCGTGTATTGCCTCGTCGTCCAGTTGCGGCTTCGATACCCCAGAGGATGAATGCTTCGGGTGAAGGGGAACTCGCCGGGGTCGCCCAGGTCCTCGTGGTAATTGAAGCCTATTCTATCCAGGTCTTCCGGCGTGTACACGGGTTTGACCTTGATGCCCGACTGGAGGATCACCTCCTTTATGGCATCCTTCTCATCCTTGACGTAGGTCGCTACTCCCATAGAAAACCCCTATCGGTTGGTCATTCGTCATTGGTCATTCGTCATTGGTCCTTGGTCAGTGGTCTCTTGTTTTCATTCTGTCTTCTGTCTTCTGTCTTCTGTATTCTTCTTTCATCTTTTAACCTTGAACCCAGAACCTTGAACCCAGAACCCTCTTTCACTTCA
>JAWOJI010000313.1:0-3261 GCA_046481735.1 Desulfatiglandales bacterium
CATTCAAATGTCAACATTTTTTTGGAGAGTGCGGTTTCTTAGGTCCCTTCGGAATCCTTCGAGGAGGTACTCTTGATGCGGTTGGGGAAAATCCAACGCGTTGACAACCTCTATGCAGAAGTAGTGCGTCAAGTCAAGAAGGCTATTATTGCCGGCGAATATTCGCCCGGCGAATCTTTGCCCGGCGAACACGATCTTGCCTTACGACTGGGTGTGAGCCGTCCTGTGGTCAGGGAAGCCTTGCGCACCCTTCAGTCTCAGGGTTTCCTGGAAATACGGCGGGGGACCAAAGGCGGTGCTTTCGTGCGCGAGCCGGACGGGCTCATCTTCAGCGAGAACTTGGCCCATCTCATTCGCCTCCGCAAGATTACAGTGAACCACTTGAGCCAAGCCAGGCTGCTGCTTGAACCGGAGGTGTGCCGACTCGCTGCGCTCAATATCGGAGAGCGGGACTTGGCTGCTCTGAAGGGCTTGCTTGACGAATACGACACCACCGTCAGCGTGGACCGCAAAGTCTCCCTGAATGCCCACTTCCATCGTCTTATAAGCCGAGCCAGCGGTAACCCATTTTACGCCATCATTATGGAAAGCATCATGGATTTCACCGAGGATTTTATCCGGACGATAAAGCCGGTGGATCGGATCATACACAAGGACGGCGAACACCGAAAAATCCTATCGGCCATCGTTAAGCACAATGCTGAGCGGGCCGAGGCATTGATGCGCCGCCATGCTTCGGACATCCTAGATGAGATGCGCCGTTTGGAGGAAACTTGGCTTTCCCTGATCCCAGGAGGGAAGAAATAGGCCACCCGGCTTGTGGAAGGCACCGCTGTGCCGGACCTGCTCGACGGATGCATCGCCCCCTTGCAGACCGGGTCGCTTACTGCCATCGCCCATCTGTCGAGGATCATGATAATTCCCCCCTTTAGGCAGGAGCAGGATCATCTCATTTTTTACCCCCCTTGGCTTGAGGATTTCATCGATGTATCTCCCTTAGGACAAATCCTTGAGGAGGCGGCCGATGGCAAGAAGGGAGTTCACAATGAACGATGCCAGAATGGGATTCAGGGCCGGAGGAAATCTCATCCGAGAGCTTCTGAGACTGCTTCGTGCCTTGGACAGCAAAAAGGCGAAAACTTTAAAGGATATTTCTTCTGACTCAGGCATGGGAATGAGGCAGTGACAGGAAGGGAAAGGAGCACTGATCGACGCCCGCAACGAAATAATAGAAGGGGAGTGGCGTATTAGGGACATGATGGGAGGGCGGAAAAGAAATCTTTCTCGTTTGTTGATCTTTTTATGCCTTATTTTCTTGATTCCAAGTTGTGGGCACCGATACCCTCCTGAACGCCCGGACAATTTATGTGAGATATTCCGGGAGCGTAGGAATTGGTACAAAAAGGCTGACGCTTCCTCTCGCAGGTGGGGGATTCCTATTCCTTTGATAATGGCGATCATGCACCAGGAATCTGCTTATCAGGCCCGCATCAAGCCCCCTCGGACCACCTTCCTCTGGGTTTTTCCCGGTCGCCGTCCGTCATCCGCATATGGTTACGCTCAGGCAACAGACACAACCTGGGATTGGTACAGGCACTCCAGTGGCAACAGGCGCGCCAAGCGAAACAATTTCGGTGACGCGATGGACTTCATCGGCTGGTACTGCAGTCTCAGTAAGACGAAGTGCGGCATCGCCCCCGATGACGCCTACGGAATGTATCTCGCTTACCACGAAGGCCACGGCGGATACAATCGGCAGACCTACCGCAAGAAAACGTGGCTTCTCAGTGTGGCGCGGAAAGTTCAAGATCGTTCTCGTTCATATGAACGGCAATTGGCTTCATGTGAGGGGGAATTTCGCAGGAAGGGATTTCGCCTTTGGCCGTTTTGATTTATAGATGCCAAAAAGAGCCTCTGTGACCCTGGTTTCCTTAAAGATTACATTCGGTAATTGAACGTGACGCCCGTTCGGTGGAGGTTTTATCACCGGTGCAGTTTGTTGGTGATTTCGGATTTCAGCCTCCGTATCGTAGTGGAAAGCGGGGTTCTTGTTTTTCTGACAATAGCTTACAAGCCCTAATCGCTCGAAAAATATGGCAAATAAAAGATCTAGACAACCTTCCTGAAAAGGGCTATCCTTTTTTCAATTCCCAAACATTTCAGTTTTCCGGTCAACTTTTAACATAACCCTAGCCTTCCGGAGATGGCCATGAAAGCACGCCACCCGAAGGTTTTGAAAGTGAAGCCTCCCAGGGATCTTCGTTCCCTTGCGGAGGCTTTTTCATTTTGGGGGTGATGCCATGAATACAAAGGACTTCAAGCGAAAGCTGACCGCTGTCTTCAGCGCCGACGTAGCCGGGTACAGCCGCCTCATGGGGGAGGACGAAGCAGGGACGGTGAAGACCCTGGAGGAATACAAGGAGGTGATGTTTTCCCTGATCAAGCAGCATCGGGGGCGACTGATCGACTCTCCCGGAGACAACCTCTTGGCCGAGTTTGCAAGTGTGGTGGATGCGGTGCAGTGCGGGGTAGCTGTCCAAAATGAATTGAAGGCGAGGAATGCCGATCTCCCTGAAAGCCGGAGAATGCAGTTCCGCATCGGGATCAACCTGGGAGATGTGATCGAGGAGGGGGAGAGGATTTACGGGGATGGGGTGAACATCGCGGCCCGTCTGGAATCGTGTGCCGACCCTGGGGGAATCTGTGTTTCCAAGACAGCTTTTGATCATATCGAGACCAAACTGCCCTTGGGGTACGAGTATCTTGGGGAGCAGACGGTCAAGAATATTGCAAAGCCGGTTGGGGCTTACAAGGTTCTTATGGAGCCGAGGGTGACAGTAGCGGGGGTGAAGGAAAGAAAACCTCCAATTCCAGCGTGGCGGAGAAAAAGTGTTTTTGCCGGTGCTGTCGCGGTTCTTGTTTTAATCATTGGTGCAGGAATTTGGAATTTCTATTTTCGCACACCGAAGATCGAGCCTGCCTCCAAGGAGAAGATGGCGTTCCCTCTGCCGGACAAACCCTCCATTGCCGTCCTTGCTTTTAGCAACATGAGCGGGGACCCCAAGGACAGTCTTTTTGGTGACGGGCTCGCCGAGGGGATCATCAACGGTCTCTCGAAATCTGACCGCGTTTTTGTGATCGCACGAAACTCTTCCTTCACATACAAGGGCAAACCCGTAAAGGTGAAGCAGGTAGCCGAGGAGATGGGGGTGCGGTATGTGATCGAGGGCAGCGTCCAACGTGAGGGAGAGCGAGTTCGGA
>JAWOJI010000392.1:0-3483 GCA_046481735.1 Desulfatiglandales bacterium
ATTGTAGAAGTCCTCGGCATGGATGCCCATGACATCCCCCTTGATGCGGAGATTCAGGTCTTTGGTGACCAGGATCACGGGAGACCTTCGTTCCGAATTCATGTTGTGGGCCAGAGCTAGGATGCGGTTGCCTTTTCTTCTGGCCGTCGATTTCTTCGACAACGGCAAGGGGAATGACGACTTCATTATCCTGAAAAGCAAAAAGCGAATTGGGGTTGTGAAGAAGGACGTTGGTATCCAAGATGTATGTTTTTGCCATGCATTACCCCTCCTTAGGCTAAGGTTGAAGCGAGGTAATTAAGCCCCCTCAAGCTTTCTTTCTCCCCCGGCCGAAGGTGGCGATACCCAGGCAGGGGTAAGGGGGATTTCACAATCGCTGGCGCCGAAGCACCTGAGTTTCCTGACATTGGGCGCTTTTCTCCCATCGAACAAATCGCAAGCGCGATAATAGAGCAGGTCGTCATTCCAGAGACGGTAGAAGAGGGGATCCCGCCTGATTTCGGCTGCAAGGGAAAGAGGATCGGATCGGGCCTGAAGGAGGGGGCCGAAAAGCTCGGAGGGATCTCGAAAGCACTCCCAATCACATCGGCGGCAGGGAGTCGGGTTCTCCGGCGGGCCGAATTGTGGATCCCAGAGCTTTCCATAGTTTTCGTGCCCCCGGTACCCGCAGGGATAGGTGTTCCCGTCCCTGGCATCGATGAAAAAAAAGTCCTTTCCGCCTAGGCAGGGGTATGGGCTTTCCTTGCCGGTTTGGTAGCGGCGGTACAAGGCGTAAAGCGAACTTCGGGGTGAGAACACCCTGATCCGAGACCTGAATTCCGGCACTGTGTCTATGAGGGCTTTAAAGATGGCCGCTTTCTCATTTCCGGAAAAGGTGACCAAGGGGTCCTTGGAGGTCGCCCCATATACAGGCTGAAGACCCGAGGCTGTTTCGTGGGTGTCGACACTCATGGGGTAGCACACGTTGACGATGGTGAAGCCGAGATCAATGACAAAACCATAAAACCTTCTGAAAGCCTGAATGAATTCCCGGCAAAGCCGCCCGTCGCCTGTATGAAAATCCGTCTCTTCCGTTGTGTTGCCGCCGGGCTTTCCGCCCATGTTCCGGTTGATGCCTAGGTTGGCTGACGGATAAAGGCCGGATTGATGGAAAATGGGGAGCGCCTTCTCAATTCCCTTTATGAGGCCCGGAAACCCCCTCATCTTCTCGTGAATCTCCGGGACCGCCGAATCAATGCTGACCCAAAAATTGCGAAGCGGGGTCTCTGCCAGGGACTCCGCCATCCGCTTGATACGGGATTCAAATGAAGGGTGCCGTTCTTCGATGAAGACAAAGCCGTTTGTCCCTGTGCGCACGTAATCGATCCCTGCCTGGCCGGCATACCGGATGAGGTGCACCAGGTCCTTGAAGAAAAGAAAGGGCTCCCCACCTGTGAAAGAAACCACCCTTACTCCTCTTGCCGCGGCCGCGTCGAGAATGCGCTTTACGTCGTCCATGGAGAGCTTGGAACGGGGGAAAGCCTCGGTAGCCCTCATGCCGCATTGAGTGCATAAGGCGTTGCAGCGGTCCGTAAGCTGGATGACGAGCTGGCCTGGGACCCGCTTCTTCCAGAGACTCTTCAGAAGCGTTCCCACCTGATTCCTGTTCATGCTCGCTTTTCCGATCAAGACAGACCCGCTTGATACGGGTCGGCGGACCTGTACGTTTCCCAAAGTTGAATGTATGCGGACTCGAAGGAGCGGTTTTCCATGTAACGCCGCGCATGCTCTCCCATCTCTTTGCGGCGGGCCGGGTTATTTCCCAGATCCAGGATTGCTTTTACAAAACATGCAACGTCGTTTGCAGGGACCACGACCCCCGTTTTCCCGGGGATAACGTTCTCCTTGGGTCCGCCCTGATCCGTTACGACCGCCGGGATTCCTGAGGCCTGGGCTTCCAGGACCACGTTGCCGAAGGTGTCCGTGGCAGAGGGAAACACGAAGACATCGCTCGATGAATAGGCCTGGGCGAGATCGTCCCCTTCCAGGTAGCCCGTAAAGGTCACGGGATACCCGATCAGGGCTTTTTTCATCTCTTCGAGGTAGGGGCCCTCTCCCACCAGAACGAAGCGTGCACCAGGCATCCTGCTTGTCACCTCTTTGATCACCCCCACAAGAAAGGGAAGGTTCTTTTCCTTGGAGATCCTGCCCACGTAAAGAAGCTTTACTTCGCCCGGTTGAACGCCGAAGCGCCTCTTAAAAAAACCGTTTCGCTTGGAGGGATGGAAACGCCCCACATCGATCCCCCGTGGATAGAAACGAACTTTGGATTCGGGCAATCCCCTGCTCACCAGCTCCTCTGCGGTGGCCTCGGAAGGGACGAAAACCATGTCCATTTGGTTGTAATACCAAAGAGCATATCGCCACATCACGTCCTCCATGGCGGTGTCTTCCGTGAGAAGCCGGACGTATTGGGGCAAGGCGGTGTGATAGGTGCCGTAGATCGGCAGTTTCAGCGCACGCGCGATAAAGAGGCCGGCCAGGCCGATGGGGCCGGGGGTTGCAGAGTGGATATGGGTAAAGTCTTCCCGGTAGCAGTAATCGAGCATTTTAAGAAGGGGAGGATAGAAAAGCTTCATCTCCGAGTACTCGGGCATGGAGAACGTGCCTGTGGGACTGAAGTTGACCACGCCCGGCTTGCCGAGCTCAGGTCCGCAGGTCAGGATGGTCAACTGCTTGTTGATCTTGAGGGCGGTATCGGCTTGCATGCGCAGGGTTTTTGCAACTCCGTTGACCTCGTAAAAGGTGTCCGTGAAGTGGGCCACCTTGAGCCTTGGACGGGACCCTGTTCGATCGTGCCTCTGGACGAGCCGCCTGCAGGCTTCGTTGAAAGGGCGATTCTTTGCAAAAAGCGTATAGGCGAAGAAATAGGGGGCAAGCATTGTATACAGGGATGCAGCGGAACCGACGGTATTGAACAGGTCAAAAAGGTCGACCCCCGCGAGGCTGTCTAAAACAGAATCTGCGAAATGCTTGAGCACCTTCTCCGAGACCTGGTTCACAAAATGGAACCAAATTTCTTCGCTCGATGCGCCGGGCTGCTTCAACAACCCCTTTAAGCGCGGATCGGAAAGGAGTATGGCCTGGGCCTCCTTCTGGAGGAGTTCCTTAATGTTCAGAGAACCGCTCTTGAACCGGCGATTCTGGGTTTTTTGGTGCAGAAACCCCTTCATCCGCTCCACCATGCCCGGTTCGTGGATTGAGGAGGTGATGAGCGCACGGTCCAGGAAACGGAGGAGCAGATCCTTGCCCACAAAGCGATTCAAGGTGAACTTGTGTTTATAGAATTGGTAGGCGATGCTGTAGAGGTTGTGGGCCATGGTTTGGGGATTCGAGGCTTTGCCCTCCACTGCGGCCCTGGATTCCTGGACGGCTTGGAGGAATTCTCTGGGGGTCGCCTCCCCCAGAGAATTCCTCCAAGCCGTCCAGGAATCCAGGGCCGCA
>JAWOJI010000410.1:0-7733 GCA_046481735.1 Desulfatiglandales bacterium
AGGATTGGATCTATCAAAATGCTTATCCATCGTGATCATGGGGGCAGAGGAAGAGCTGCGGGGTCGAGCACTTGCTTGCGTACCATCCTCCCTTTGCCGCAATAGGGGCAAAGGGAGGATGGTACGCAAGCAAGTGCTCGACCCCGCAGCTCTTCCTCTGCCCCCATGATCACGATGGATAAGCATTTTGATAGATCCAATCCTTCTCACATGAGCCCGGTCAGGGTCAAAGGACTCCTCTGTCTTGTGATCCGGATCCATGAACCAAATCACTTCGCAAAAACCTCTCGGAGCCCAGTAATGCACCGCCCCTCTCTCCAAAACGCTATTCAATTGTCAAAGAACAGCTTCATCCGCTAAGATCGGCACCAAAGGGAGTCGCTATTGAATCCCCATAGCGCCTCGGAGCGGCTCAGTTCAACACGATTGTAAACGGAGTGAAGCAAAGCTTCACTCCGTTTACAATCTTTATCGTTGTGTGTTCCCAATACCACTCCCGACAAATACCGCATAACCCGCCAGGATCATTGCCGATCCAGCATATCCCAAGCAAAACACACGGAACCCATTCCTTTCAGTAGGTTACGCCATCACACAACATAAGTATCGAAATCGTTAGTTTTGGGTGTGCACAAAGCGATAGGTTAGCAGAAGAAGTCTTCAATCCCATGTTGTCCTAGGAATATACGATATGTGGGGCGCCACAATAAAAAAGCAGGGCCGTGATGACAGTATGCTTGGTGCCTGGTTATTGCCCGATTCCCCGCCTTAGGTTCAAGGATTCCATAATTTCGCCAAACTCGTCCTTTATTATATCAAAAACTTGAATTGAGGCTGGAAGTTTGTATATTATATCAAAAATATATGTTTTAAGGGTCTGAGAAATTGGCATCCTATTATCCATTAATTATCCTTAAAGATTATCATACATGAATAAAGTGAAGGACATGGTGGAAATACGGAATCTGTCAGATATATCGAGTCGGACGGATCTTCCCAACGTTTGCTGACCTCAGAGTAGCGTGTCCCAGGTGGGCCTTCCGAGTCTTGATCAGCCTTTTGTGGGGGGATCAGTTCAATCCCTGGTGGGAAACTTGCCCCAGGTCGCATCTACTCTTTCTTGGCGTGATCGATTAGGAGCCTTCAAGGCGCGATGGGGTTTCGGCCGCATGCATTATACGGTGGATCCCGGCCTCTATGCCCTTGGCAAACCCAATGAGATGTCGCCGGTTCTGGTGACGGCCAACTACAAGTTGAGCTTCGATTGCCTTCGAAAGGCGGTTCCGGGACTGGACCTCTGGATACTAGTGCTCGACACCAAAGGCATCAACGTGTGGTGTGCTGCTGGGAAGGGGACATTCGGAACCATGGAAATCGTCCAACGAATCAAATCCACCCGCCTGGATCAGCTCGTTTCTCACCGGGAAATCATTCTCCCCCAATTGTCAGCGCCAGGGGTTGCGCCCCACCTCGTAAAAAAGCTCTCCGGCTTCAAGGCAATTTATGGCCCCATTCGAGCGGAAGATCTACCGGCTTTTCTTGCCAGGGGCATGAAGACAACACCGGAGATGCGTCTCAAGACCTTTACCCTGGGTGAACGGGCGGTTCTCATTCCTGTTGAACTTGTGGCCGCCCTGAAGGTCGCATTCATTGTCATTCCGCTGCTCATGGCCCTTTCCGGTTTTCTGGGTCCATCTCATTTCTGGGCCAACATCTCAGAACACGGCCCGCTCATATTGCAGGCCATCATGACAGCCATACTGGCGGGCGCCGTGCTCACGCCCCTGCTTCTTCCTGTGCTCCCGGGACGAGCCTTTTCTCTTAAGGGGCTTTTGCCGGCGCTGATGGGCGCCCTGTTACTGGTACTCTTTCGATGGGGTGAACTTGGGACATGGCCCCTTCGTCTCGAAATGATCGCCTGGTTTCTTTTGATTCCCGGTGCCTCAACCTATCTCTCAATGAACTTTACAGGCGCTTCCACCTATACCTCTCTTTCTGGAGTAAAAAAGGAAATGCGCCTGGCCTTGCCCCTTCAAATCGGCGCCTGCGCCGCGGGGCTCTTGCTCTGGGTTTCTTCCGTGTCTTTTCTTTCAGGAGCGTAAAGGATGAATCGACTCGTGTATCTCAAAAATGTGGTCACCCTTAAGTTGGACCCTCAGAAATGTGTCGGTTGTGGCATGTGCACCCTCGTTTGCCCGCACGCAGTTCTCATCCTCGCCAACGGGAAGGTGCAGATCGACAATCGCGATGCCTGCATGGAGTGCGGCGCCTGTTCCACCAATTGCCCGGTGGAGGCGATCACGGTTCAGGCCGGCGTAGGCTGTGCTGCTGCTGTCATCAACACCGCCCTGGGGCGGAAAAATACGTCATGCTGTTGTGTTTCGGAGCCTAAGAAGGGCTCTGAAAAAGGCCCCGATCAGTCAACTGCGCCCTTTTCATCGACGTGCTGCTAGTACCCATCTCCCGTCACGCTTTCTAAGGAAGCCCTATTTTATTTGAAACTGTGGGCATGGTTTTATTGGTGGGCGGCCCTGAGTGAAGAGAATTAATGCTCATGGGTTTTCGGGGCCATCGCAATGACAGGATTCGCCGTGGGATTTTTCAAAAGACTCTCGTCCTTCCCGAAATGAGAATATTGCTATCAAGATAGCTCCAATGGAGTCAATTCCCCCTATGTCCGTCAATTCAAAGCCCACGCTGGCCAAAAGCAAAGTAAAGGAGAGATACAGACATGCTTTTGTACAATTTGCATCTTCCAGAATTGCATCAGAATTCAGCTGCCTTCCCACTTTAACCTTGAAGTATATCAAAGCCCACATTGTAAAGATGGATATCGCCGCAATTACAATTCCCCAGAAGGTAGTTTCAGGTCGATGGCCTTGATATAGATTGATACCGGCAGTGATTACCAAGCCGACAGCCAATATATAAAACGCGGTGCCTGTGATTCGAAGCGCTCTTTTTTCGAATGGTCCCCCATCAGCTTCTGGGTTATGTCTCATTCTCCGGACCATATTCCAGATACCGATACCATCCCCTCAATTAGATTATAGAAAATCGTGATCTGCGCAAGCAAAGAGGCTCTTTTGAATTGACTTAGCTTGACTTGGGCCACTGTGGGGGCAGAGGTGCTGGTGATTTCCATATATGATGCCCCTTTGGTCTTTTGCCGAGCACAGCTATTTTGAGATTATCTCAGGATTTTCCGTTTTGCCAAAACCTGTGATAGCCGCCTTTCCAAGGCCCTCATCTTATTGTGATTAGCACCACAATGCACAAAAATCACTCAGATTATGACTCCGCAAATATAGATATCGTTCATAAGGGTTCGTTTATCTTTCGGCTACTTGCCAGAAGAGCGAACTGAATTTTAGCCTATATGTCGGACTTCGATTCCCTGTCTGAAGAGTTTTTGCTACTAGGAGATGCCAACTCGCCACGAGTTACGATTTCCCCCGTCACCCAGGTGGCTATGAATATCAAAGCAAAAGGCAACCATGTACCAAGGAAACTGCGGAACATATCGAGACTTCTATTGATGACCAGAGCGACAAGGAAGAAATCGAGCATGACGACAAATCCAAGAAATGCTGCTGCTGTTATAATGGGCTTCGTGTGGTGGAATCTCCTGAAATAGAAAAACGATAGAATAACGAAATAGATTGGTGCGCCTATGGCATGAAGAATCAAAGTGGTGTCAAGACTTGTTAAGGCCATCCCGATGCCCATGGTAGATCCGCACGCAACCCAACCGATAAAGGCAAAAAGGAGCAGAGTTATGATATCTTTTACAGTCAAATCATCACCTTTCTTCACAATGACTCGGAATGAGCATTCTATTCACTGGGCTTGACATTTGCTGCCATATGGCTCATTCCCAATGGCGCCCACCCTGTTATGACTAGCGTCACAATACACGAAAATTGTGCGATTCAACACTAGCCCAAATTATTGGGTCGCCTTCTCAGGGCCGGAATCCGATCACCTGGACGGCCAGTTCTTGAGCACGATATCTGCTATGATTACAATCGCTAAAGTTCACTTCTGGCATACAGGGTCGGATTGATTCGGGCCTCCTATCGAGAGGGAGCAGGGGGAGCCTAACCAGTTTTGCAAAACCTCCCCTGATGGCGATCGAAGACGTATCGAAGTCTTTAGTGGGAACCCACAATTTCAGGGTTGATCGGCGATTGGTTAGCAAGACAAATCTTTAACGCAAGTGTCGCAAGGAGGCAGGCACCGTCCTCTGCTGCTCCGGTGTACGCTGTTATGCGTGTTCCTATTCTCCCTCAAACCTGCAGAACATCAAGACGCTGAGATTGTAAGTTTGAAGACCTGGGTGCTGCTTTTGTACTTCCCTACCATCGTAATGCTCAATATTTAAAGTGAGACCAAATGAGTTGCCAACTCCTTTGGAGCTGACAAAAAGGGAGAGTGACCTGTGTCCATAAAGATAATCTTTTCGCATGATAGGGCTTTGTACATTTTCTCCTGGCATGTCGGAGTAATGGCCTTGTCATGGAGGCACGAGATATAGATCCTATGTACTCTGCCAAATCTCTCCTCGCTCGTATTCACAGGAGTGGCAAGAGGGGCTGCCGCCTGAGGCACTAAAAGCGATTTGGCGCGAGCAACGTCTTCATCCGAGCAATCTCCATAAAAAGCTTCCTTGATCCCTTCATCTCTGACGTTAGCGTAGCTTTCATCATCTGCCATAATCAGATTTGGAAGAACCAATGCTTCCGTATCCTCACCGGCCAATTGGAGTAAGAACTCACCATTTCGCAGAAGAAAAGCGGTCAGAAATACCAAGGTTTTGATCTTTTCTGGTCGATATTCAGCAACCTGGGTGATGACAACACCTCCCATACTGTGACCGACGAGAATCACTGGCTCAGGCTGAGCATCCAGAATCTGACACACACGGTCAGTATAAGTCTTTAAAGATATTTCAGAGATAGGTGTTTTGTCACTTCCATGACCAGGAAGATCCGGAGCCTCCACTTTATGTCCTTCTTTTTCTAGGAGAGGAACGACCTTATCCCAACACCAACTTCCATGCCATGCTCCGTGGATCAAAACATACGTGCTCATGATTTGCATCCCTCCACTTCTGTTTTGCGTAATGCTACGGATCAGCAGCGAAACCGGAGGCAAGCTGGCTTGCCGACGGGATTGGCTGCTGCCTTCGCATGGGTGTGAGGCGCGCAGCCTCGACAACTTATGAATATATGGTTTCCTGATAAAACCGTTTCCGGACCTTCCTTCCAGATATCACACAATTCACAGTTGAGCAACTATATTGTAATGCTAGGGACTTAGGACAACATTCCCCAGACTCCTGCGTATTCTATGGTTTCCTCATAACACGCACCACGCCGTCGAGGAGGTATGTGGGAATTAGTCCGGAGAAGCGGTTTCGAATCTAGTTCTGAATTTACCAGATATCGAGAAAACCAGCAAGCCCTCCCCCCTGTCGGGGAAACGAAGGAGGGGTTTCCATAAGTTCCCTAAATGTACCCCCGGCATCGATTAGCATGAGAAAGGTTACGGTCGGGACAGAAGAATGGGCCTGTCAACATTTCCCAAATTACTGGGCCGCCTTCCCATGGCCGGAATCCGGTCACCTGGTCGGCCATTTCGGGACCAAGACATCTGTAACGATTACAATCGCTAAGGTTCACTTCTGAAACACCGGGTCGGCCCGTTTTGGCCCCCATCGAAGAGGAATAACGGGGAGGCTACTCAGATTTGCAAAACCTCCCCTGAGGGCGATCGAAGCCGTATCGAAGTCAGAAGCGGGATTCCGTGAGCCTGAGCTTCCGCAACGAGCGATTGGCAGAAGAAATCGTTAAAGTAACGGGTCGCCGGGGCGCGGCTTTTTTCGCATCCGGTGCACCACCTTGTTAAGCGACCGTTTGGCCTGTTAAAGTGGTTTTCATTAGGGATAGTCTGTTCGCCACCCATGTGCCTACCGTAACCGACAATACATCGATGATAACGCGGGCAAAGATATCCAAGACAGAGACTCTCACGAATACCAATACAAATAAGTTGTAAATCAACCAATAGCTTCCGAATATCAGAAAACCAAAGCGAAATGCGCGGACCGCAGAGGACTTCTGATCTCTTTCTTTCAGAAGGAAGAAGGTTATTGCTATCCAACAACCGATGCCTAATGTCCAAAGGAAAGTAGCAATGGGTTTCTGGGTGTAGGCCGACATAATATGGACAATTCCATAGCCGAAATATCGTCCGATGAGGAACGCAAGGGGAATGGGAATGATTGATCTCCAACCTATCTTTGAATCCTTCCGGGCATTCTGACTATCTGTACCGGCGAACCTCCCCAGAAATATCCCCAACATAAGTATGGAAATAGCATCAGCAGCAGAGGTGCGCAGTTCATCTACCGCAGAGGAATCGAAGATAAGACTCATTTCAAAAATCCCCAAGAAACACAAAACCCCAAAGGCAATGCCATACCGCCATCCCTTCATTGCCTTATCTCCGGGCAGACGATGTTGAATGAGAGAGAAAACAGCTGTCAGGGTTCCGAACCATAGAATAAGAGCTACGCTGGCAGCGGGCAAAAAAAGGCCCTTCTCAACAAAAACACTTGGCGGGAAGTTGTACTCAATGCGTGGTGCAAAGAGCCTGTGAAGTATGACATCGAGAACCGCACAGGCAACAACGGAAAACACGATTTTCCACCACTTTGTTTTCAAAGTAGCCCTCCGGTTTGTGCGTTTTGATGTTTTTATGTCGCCCAACGAATTGGGTTGATTTGCAGAAAGTGCGGAACTTCAACCTAGGCAATGTTGACGGTTGAATCAAACCAGGACCATGGCACATCCGTCGGCACGGGGATCAGAGGCCCCGATCAGGACGCCCGTATCCCTGTCCCGAAGAATAATCTGCCCACGGCCGAACAAGACCCGATCCCAGCCGCCGACGCGCCCAACCTTATGACCGCGATCCTCCAGGTCGGCGATAGCCTTCTCCGGTATCCCCTCCTCCAGAGATACCATGCCGTCCGAAGTGCCCCCTGCAATGCAGAAGCGCGGCAGATCAAGAGCTGACTGGGGGTCATAACCGTCCATCAGGGCCAGAAACACCTGGAGATGCCCTTGAGGCTGCATGAAGCCGCCCATGACCCCGAAAGCAGCGAAAAGAGACGGAGGCTCGTCGCGGGTGATCATAGCAGGGATGATGGTGTGATAGGGCCTCTTGCCCGGGGCCACAACATTGGGATGGCCGGCCTCCAAGCTGAAGTTGTGGCCGCGATTCTGGAGGGTGAAGCCCCATCCGCTGGGGACGATGCCTGTTCCAAATCCCATGTAGTTGCTGTTGATGAAGGAGCATGCATTGCCTGATCCATCCACTACGCACAGATAAACCGTATCGGAGCCGGCTTCCGGAGTGCCACGCTTTTGATCAAGCTTTGCTTTCCGGGGATGAATCCTGCTGCGCCTGCGGGCGGCATATGATTTTGAAAGAAGGGCTTCCACCGGTACAGACATCTTGGAGGGGTCTGCCACATACCAACTAGTATCTGCAAAGGCTAGGCGCAGGGCTTCGATCTCCAGGTGAAGGCGATCCGGGGAAAGGGGATCGGCAGGCAGATCGAAACCCTCCAGGATGTTGAGGGCCAGGATCGCTGTAATGCCCTGCCCGTTGGGCGGGCACTCCCAAAGACGAAGCCCTTGATAAATAGTGCTGATCGGGGTGTC
>JAWOJI010000450.1:0-4040 GCA_046481735.1 Desulfatiglandales bacterium
CTTCGGGTTTCATCAGCCTTTCCAGAGGCACCCTCACGATTTTCTCCACCTCCCAGTTGGGAAGAAAGCGACTCTGGCGATTCACCCAGACCACCATGGGATAAAGCACCCTTCTGAACATGCCAAGGTCCTGCGAAGGCATTGGTCCCAGGAAATCGATGCATAAGGGATTCAGCCGCATCTCCTCGAAACTTTCCCTCAGGCTCGTGGCAAGCAGGAGACTGAGGCGTTGAGACTCTTGTGCATTCTTCTCGTGCCACCGTCTCCAGTAAGCCCAGCGCGTGAGCGGCGAAAACGGCAACGCAAGGAACTTGGAGAGAAATGAGTCCAGCCGGGGCGAAATCCTGCCCCCGGGGAAGCAGAGGTCTCCGGGTTGTTTGACCCTCAAAGACCTCTTGTTGAAAATGACACAGGGCGCCTTTTCGCTGCATCCATCGTAGCAATCCCCACCCATCAGGAAAAGCACTGAAGAGGCCGACGTCGACCTTGAAACATCGTTCGTGTAAAGGACCTCGTGCCTTGTTTTCTCGTAAAGTGCGCGGGAAATTCGATTCTTCAGGACTGAATGGTTTCTCAGGTCCTCAATCATGCAACCAGTGTCAGGCCTTTCGCTCCACAGATTGGATCTTTCCCTCCATGCGGTTTTCGCCTCCCCGCCTGTAATCGACCTTGATCGTCATGTAAATGCGGCTGCAGTCTTGGTTCAAAGCCTGGAAACATCGGTCCACGAGGGCCATCGCCTCATCCCACTCTCCTTCGATGCAGGTACCCATGGGCCCAAGTTTATAAGGCAGCCCGCTTTCCTTAATGACCTTTACCGCCCGCGACACGTAGGCGCTTACGCTCTCCCCTTTGTCCACAGGAAAAATAGAAAAATCCAGGATCACGCTCACGGCACATCCTCCCTCACTTTTTGTTTGATTCTACCACGACAGGCACATCAATGGCACCCCCAAATGGAAGGCATGATTTCATTCTTCTTATCAACTCCGTCTCCTCAACATAGGGAATGACCAGCCGGTACTTTGCTCGCGTCATGGCGACGTAGGCGAGCAACCGGATACGAGATCTATTTTTTTCCGTGACTCGAAGACGATCCATCCCCACAAGATAAACCTCTTCAAAATCCAGACCCTTGGAGCTGTGGATGCTGATGAGCGAAACTCGGTCCGTGGTCACATCATAACTCTCCTTGGCTTTCACATCCTGCGAAACCCATGTGGAAGGAATTCCGGACTCCTCCAACCTCCTGAGAAGACGCATCGGTAGCGCCCTGTTGTCGTATGCGAAGCCGTCGCTGCCGTACACCTTGTCATCGTAGATCAGGGCGATTTCAGAGCGCTTGTACTCCCCCGTTGCCAAACTGCTCTCGATGTCCTCTACGATGAATTCCTCCAGATCCTCCATGCTGCGAAAAGCTTGAACCTGGGGAATCTCGCCGTGAAAAGCAAGATCAAGGGCAAGTTGATCTTCCTGCGCTTCTTGCCGGCCGAGAAAGCACCGGCTGAAACGATAAATCTCGGCCGTGTTCCTGTAAGGTTTTCGCAGGTGGTGAACCCGGCCGGTCGCCTTGATCCCGAGGGAACTCCAGGGGTTCTTTCTGCGATACACGTCCTGATACGTGTCCATCGCAATGATAAGGTCCCCCCCGTCCTTCAAAAGGTAAAGCAATGCTTCCAACATCTCGTTGCTGAAGTCCTGGCCCTCATCTACAAATACGGCATCAAAAGGATCGATTCCATGCCGGCCCTTGGAAAGCCTGTCAAGAGTTTCCTTCACGATGCCGTTGTAATAGCCCGCCTCCTCATTCTCATAGCGAAGAGGCTCACCAAGGATGAGAGAACAGAGCTGGAAAAAGTGGTTGACCTGGACTTCCGTTTCGCCTGTTCCCAACCGCCTTTCACGAAGGAGTCTTTTCAGGTAGCTTACCAAGGCAATGTTGAAACAAACGAAAAGAATTCTTTTCTTCCCCTGAAATTTGTAAAGGTGAGAGCAGTGATGAACCAGGACGAGGGTTTTTCCGCTCCCGGGAGGGCCTTTGATGATCTGATGGCCGGGCTTGAGGCGAAGGGCCATCTTGGCCTGGGCTTCATCCAAGGCCTGGACCTCCCGTTGAAAGTGCACCTTGCCGTGCCCTTTCCGCAAAGGCAGGGCGATCTGCGACTCAGGCCACAGGATGAGCATCAGTTTTTCGAATCCCCTCCGACTCAAGCCCTTGAATCGAAAGGGCAAGGCCTCAGACACACGGTCAAGGAATTTCTTTCCTGAAGGATCCCCGAGAATATCCCCATCCGCGGCAAGGTCCTCTCTGAAAAGGACCCTTTCCAATGGGATAAGCCATTGAAGAGCCCTCGCGCAGTATTCTTCTCGCCCTATGTCTGGGAAAACGACCATTCTCCCAACGGGAATTCTGAGGTTCCCTTCCTGGTCCGAAGCCTCGGAGACAAAGTCCGGGGAAGCCTTCAGTCTCTCCGTCAGAGCGGTTACGAAGCCCTTGGCGTGCTTGTCGGGATTGGTTTTCTTTACTGTTTTGCCTGCTAGAGCAAGAGTGAATTCAAAAGGGTTGGAGGGTTTGATTTGATGGATCTTCCAGTCTGCCACTTCAAGAACCAGAAGGCCCAGCTTCTTCCCGAAAAGGATGAAATCAGGCGCCGGGCTCAGGCCTCCGACATTCGGCGCATGCCACGCAATGAAATCCCCATGAGGTCTTGCCGCCTCCTGCAAGAACCTGTGGACTTCCTTTTGGGTCTCCGTTGCACTTTCATGCTCCCTGAGGTCTGTCGGGTACATCTGGGCCATGTCTGCATCTCCCGACTATTCCAGCCGTTTCTCCGGCGACATCATGCTTCAATCAGGGCAATGGGCATTCCCTCATGGTCTGGGCGATTTTCTTGTACACGTCGGAAAACCGGATCAGCCCCACGATCTCTTCTCCTTTCTTGACGAACAGGGAGTCGTGTCTGCCCACGACAAACAGATGAAAGGCATTGTCCATTTTGTCGTCCACGTTCACCATGTGGTCCGGGGAAGGCAGTTTGATGAAGTTTTCGATCTTCGCGCCATGAGCTTTTGTGCACAGTTCCGCCAGGGGACGCTGCCACAACCGGAATTCCTCCTTCATCCTGTCAAGTATGCGTTGCCCCAAACGGTACCGGGACTCGCTTTTCAGGCTGTCTATCCTGTCATAATTCGGTTCCAATCCCTGCACAAGGTCCATGGGAGAAAGCTTGCCGACGATTTTCTCCGTCTCATCGCAGACCAGGAGGATCCTTTGAGGCGCGTTGCCGGCACTGAATGCCTGCTGGGCCTTCTCCAGGGCTTCGACAGCTTCCATAAACGTGGCCTGATTGGAAATTCTGGGAAACTCCTTGACCGGCCGCATCAATTCTCTGACTTTCATCTTCTCCATGTTGCCCTCCCTCTTCTGTGTATTCAAAATGAAAACCCAGCTCTTAGAGCCGGCTCAGCGAAAATCCGAAATTTGAATATCGAAACCCGAAACAAATCCAAATGTTCAAAGTATGAATGACCAAAACAAAAGAGGCACCACTTTATTTGCAGTTCGTTTCAGATGTAGAGCAATGACATCCAATTTATGACCCATGATGCTAAGCAGATCGCACGTTCCTATCCTTCCGTCTTCGAAGAGCCTTGTCGATTTCAACAGCAACAACTAAGGGATGGGCATGTCCAGGCCCATGGCGATGAGTATGGAAAGAATTGCCGCAAAGCCCGTGGGGATAAGAAACATCGTCACTTTCCGGATATTGTCGAAAACCACCCGGCCTTCTTCAACGGCATGGAAGATGCTGGAAAAGTTGTCGTCCGTGATGACCATGTCGGATGCTTCCCTTGCCACATCCGTCCCTGTTTTCCCCATGGCCACCCCGATGTGGGCCGCTTTGAGCGCCGGGGCATCATTGACACCGTCTCCTGTGACGGCGACGACCTCTCCATGTCTCTTGAACTGTTTTACGATTCTGAGCTTGTGCTGGGGAGAAACCCGGGCAAACACGGAGATGTCCTTCACCTTCTCAAAG
>JAWOJI010000002.1:0-3997 GCA_046481735.1 Desulfatiglandales bacterium
GGAAAGAGTATTTTCATCCACCTTGAGACTCCCCCTCCAAAGCGCCATCTCTAGCTGGCTGTCTCTTGAAAGAAAAGAGATGTCCGGGGCCTGGCCTATGGAGATGATCACCGATCCCGTTTCCACGAACTCCCGGGTGTCTTCGTCAAAGGCAGGATTGAACCGGCCCTCACCGTCAAGGACGCTCACACAGCGGACAAATTCGATGCCGGTAACAGCACCTCTTTCATGAAGAATCCGCTTGGGGCCCCACAAAGGATTGAGGACGATTCCTTCCTCCAAAGCCTCCGCAACCTCCTTCTCCCATGCAGGCATCTCATCTCTTGGCTCCAGGCAGAACATCTGGACGCTCTTCGCCCCGACCCGAAAGGCGGTCCTGGCCACATCCACCGCAACGTTTCCGCCGCCCACCACGACCACCCTGTCGGCCAGTTCAATCTTTTTTCCGGACTTCACATCTGTCAGGAAACTGAGGCCGTAGTAAAGTCCCTTTAGGCCTTCATCTTCTCCAAGAATGCCGATCCGCTTGCTGGCCTGCGCTCCCGCGGCAATGAACACGGCATGGTACCCTTCCTTCAGAAGGTCGTTGACCGTGTGGCGGGCGTCTATCGGGGAATTGTAGCGGATTTCCACCCCGCAGCTCTCGATGTAGTCGATCTCCGCCTGGATCACCTCCCTCGGCAGCCGGAATTCCGGTACCGTGAGACCGAGCATTCCTCCGCCCAGGGATTGGGCCTCAAACACCGTGACCCCATAGCCCGTTTTGGCCAGGAAGTATGCACAGGTGAGCCCTGCAGGACCAGCCCCCACGACAGCCACTTTTTGCTCCATGGTAACCGGAAAAGATTCTTTCCTTCTTTCCACGTGCTCGAGATGCCAATCCGTGGCAAAGCGCTTGAGGGACCTTATGGCCACCGGTTCATCCAGTTCGCCGCGACGGCACTTGAATTCGCAGGGATGCACGCAGATCCGTCCGCAAACGGCTGGGAAGGGATTCCTCTCCATGATGATCTCTACAGCCTGCTCATACTTGCCGGCGGCTATGGCCGCCACGTAGTTGGGAACGTCGATCCCCGCCGGGCAGGCATGCTGGCATGCGGAGATGACCATGGAATCACAAGTGGCGCCCGCACAGCGGTGTTCCAGGATGTGGTCCTCAAACTCCTTGAGGAAATACTGGAGCGTGGAGAGGACGGGCTTTGGAGCGGTCTGGCCCAGCCCGCAGAGGGAGCATTTCATGATGCTCTCTCCCAGATCCCGGATGGTCTCCAGATCCTCCATCCTTCCACGCCCCTGAGTGACGCGGGTGAGAATTTGCAGCAACTGGGTGGTTCCGAGGCGGCAGGGCATGCACTTCCCGCACGACTCGGACTGTGTGAAACTCAGGAAAAAGCGGGAGATTTCCACCATGCAGTTGTTTTCATCCATCACCACCATGCCGCCCGAACCCATGATCGAGCCGATTCGCTGCAGGGTGTCGTAATCCATAGGAAGATTGAGGTACTGGGCCGGCACACACCCCCCTGAAGGCCCTCCCATCTGCACGGCTTTGAACTTCCGCCCCTTGGGGATGCCGCCGCCGATGTCGAACACCACCTCCTTAATGGTTGTCCCGATAGGCACCTCCACAAGGCCCGTATTGTTCACCTTGCCTGCCAGGGAAAATATTTTGGTTCCCTTGCTTTTCTCCGTGCCGAATTGGCTATACCAGTCGACCCCGTTCTTGATAATGAGAGGGACATTGGCCCACGTCTCCACGTTGTTGATGTTCGTGGGCTTTCCATCCAGTCCAGCCTCCGCCGGAAAAGGAGGTCTGGCCCGCGGCATGCCCCTCTGCCCCTCGATGGAAGCCATGAGAGCCGTCTCTTCCCCGCAAACGAAGGCTCCTGCACCCATTTTCAGCGAGAGCTCGAAATGAAATCCCTTTCCCAGGATGTTCTCACCGAGAAGACCCAACTCCTTCATCTGCTCAATGGCGAGGGTCAGGTGCTCAACAGCAATGGGATACTCCTCCCGCACGTAGATGTACCCATACTCAGCGCCCATCGCATAGGCCCCCACGAGCATTCCTTCCAGGACGGCGTGAGGGTCTCCCTCCAGGACGGCGCGGTCCATGAAGGCGCCCGGGTCTCCCTCATCGGCGTTGCAGATGAGGTATTTTGGGCGGCCTTGAGCCCGGCGGGCGAATTGCCATTTGAGCCCCGTGGAAAAGCCGGCTCCGCCCCTTCCCCTGAGCAAGCTGGCTGTCACCGCTTCGATGACCTGCTCGGGTGTCATGGAGGCCAGGGCCTTCGAGATGGCTTGATAGCCGCCTGCAGCGATATAATCCTCTATTTTAGAGGGATCGATTCGACCGCAGTTGGCGAGGACCCGCTTGACCTGCTTGCGGTAAAAAGGAATTCGGTCCCTGTGGAAAATGGGTTCACCTGTCCGGAGATCCACGTAGGCAAGGCGATCCAGGAACCGGTTTTCCTTGAGGGTCAAGTGGACGATTTCGCCTGCATCCTGAGGGGCCACCTCCTGATACTGGATACCCATGGGATCAATGGCCAGCACCGGGGCCTTGGCGCAAAATCCGTGGCAACCGGTGGAACGGATTTCGACACGGCCCGAGAGCCCCTGACTCCTGACCTCCTCTTCCAGCGCCGCCAGGACATCCGCGGCCCCATAGGCCCTGCACCCTGTCATGCAAACGTAGACCCTTGCTTTCCCCTTGTCTTCCCGGGAAACGATCTTGTCGCGATAGCGTTCCAGGTCGCTGATGGAAGAAAGTCTGCGCATACCTATTCCTTTTTCCCGTACTGTTTCAGAATGCTGGACACCTTGGGCGGAGAAAGCCTGCCGTAGTATGTTTTGTTGACCATCATGGTGGGGGCAAGGAAACAGGCTCCCAAGCAGGCCACCGTCTCAAGGGTGAACTGGTAGTCAGGGCTTGTTTCTCCCTCTTCCAGCCCGAGCTCGCGCTTTAGGAAGCGCAGGATGCTTCGCCCCCCCTTCACATGGCAGGCCGTGCCCCGGCAGACTCTCACCACGTACTTTCCTTTGGGCTCGGTTGAAAGCCCCGCGTAAAAGGTCAGCACGCCCTGAACCTGGCTCGGGTAAATTCGAAGCGTTTCTGCAACAGGGACAATGGTTTCCCGAGGAACATATCCGAAGGCCTCCTGGATCTCCTGGAGCACAGGGATGAGGCCCCATTTTTCACGGTCATGGCGCTGCAGGATGGCTCGAACTTGATCAAGATCGATTGCCGCGTGGCTCATGAAGGGATTCCTTTCTCCTCACACTTTCTCTATTTTCACTGCAACCACGTTCATTCCTTCCCTGTCGGCCCCACCCGTCCGGACCAGGGGGATGAGTGACGCTGCGCTGTTGCCGTCAACGGCTCTAATCACACAGATGAGGCCGGGGCCGATGCGGGTGCTCAGAGCGACTCTCCTCTGGATGGTTCCGTGAACCGAAGAAATCCTCACCGTGTCACCCTCCTGTATCCCAAGCGCACTCCCGTCCAGAAAAGACATCTCCACCTCTTCGCTGAAGCCATGCTCCCTGATCCGAGCCGATCGGGTTGTTCTGGTTCCCGAGCACAGATGACCTCTGGAAGAAACAAGAATCGCCTGAAGGGGATAGTCCTTGACCGGACCTTCAAAAGGAATGGGCGTATAGGGAGTGAAAGGGAGCAGGCTGCCCCCTCCCTTGGAGCTGAACAACTTTGCCTCTCCGGTCTCCTGGACCCAGGTTGCGCCCGGGCTCCTGCCCAGGTCTGCATATCCCGGCACGAGGCTGCTGATCTCGTAGCGAATGTGCTCGATGGATCGATAGTGCTCTTTCCAACCCATTTTTCTTGCCAGAAGATCAAGAATCTCCCAGTCCGCCTTGGCCTCACCCGGGATGGGGACGGCGGGTTCAAAAGATTGGATCCTTCCTTCCATGTTGGTGAAGGCGCCCGCCTTTTCGGCAAAGGAAGCGGCGGGAAGCACGACATGAGCAAGCCGTGTCG
>JAWOJI010000082.1:0-8950 GCA_046481735.1 Desulfatiglandales bacterium
AGGGAGCAGGCACAGATCCTCCAGAGTATCCGGCGGAGCGTCGAGTTGATGAAAGGCTCGTTCCTCAAACTGGTTTCCAACCACGAGCGCTATGGGTCGGCTCAAGACAACGGGCTGATCAGGGAAGTGGAGAATCGCTTGGCAGGCAGGCTTCTGGTATGGTCCCGCGACGTGGTGTCGGACGCCTCCTATCTTGAAAGTCTGGTTGATGAACAGCTCGCCGCAACACAGAGGACGATCAGTTTCCTCATCCTGGCTCTCATTGCAGGGACGACCCTTTTCCTGACCGTCATCCTGATGGGAATAACGAGGAACATCACCGCGTCCCTCGGGAGGCTTCGCAAAGGAACCGAAGTGATCGGCGCAGGCAACCTGGATTACCGCGTAGCCATGCCCCGCAAGGACGAGATTGGAGAATTGTCGCGCTCTTTTGATCGCATGACGGAGCAGTTGCAGGCCGTCACCGTCTCAAAAAATGCGCTTCAACAAGAAGTCGAAGAACGAAAGAAAGCTGAAGCCGCTTTGCGTGAATCGGCGGAAAAGTTCCGTATCGTGGCAGATTTTACCTATGACTGGGAATACTGGCGCAGTCCGGAAAACCGATTCCTCTATGTTTCCCCCGCCTGCGACCGAGTCACGGGGTACTCGCGGGAGGCGTTTATCGAAACCCCGGATCTGTAACCCCGGATCATTCACCCCGAGGACCGCGGACGCGTAGAGAAGCATTTGCAGGAAGATCAACTCCACCGGGAACTGTGCGAGCTTGAATTTCGCATCACATGCCGCGACGGCCGGGAGCGCTGGATCGCGCACGCCTGCCGGCCCGTGGTGGACGATATGGGGCGGATGCTGGGACGCCGCGCATGCAACCGCGACATCACCGAGCGCAAACGGACCGAGCAGAATCTCCAGGAATCCAGGAACGAACTGGAACTGCGTGTGAAAGAGCGCACCGCCGAACTGGAGCGAAGGAACAAGGAACTCGAAGACTTCAACTACATTGCCTCCCATGACCTCCAGGAGCCGCTCAGAAAGATCGTGACTTTCGTGGACCTGCTGCTTCACAAGGCGGATCTCCCTTTCTCCGACCAAAACCGCGATTACCTTTATAGAACGCAGAAATCGGCTGCAAGGATGCAGGCGCTCCTCAAGTCCTTTTTGGATTATTCCCGTGTGGCCAAAAAAGATACTATTTTCAAAAAAATAGAGCTTGCAAAATCGGTTCAAGGGTCCCTCCTAAATCTGGAGGCACTGATTCAAGAGAAGGATGACCGTGTGGATGTGCAGGAACTGCCCGCGCTCGAGGCAAACCCCGATCAGATGACTCGAGTCTTTCAAAATCTCATCGGGAATGCGCTGAAATTTCACCGCCCCAATGAGCCTCCCCGCATCAGGATTTACGCTCGGGCACCTGAACCTTCTGGATCAGGGGGCGCCAAGAACTACGAGATTTATGTGGAGGACAACGGGGTGGGTTTCGAGGAAAGAAAATATCTGGAAAAAGTCTTTGCACCATTCCAGAGGCTCCATGGGAGGGATGCATTCGACGGGGTGGGCATCGGACTGGCCATCTGCAAGAAAATTGTTGAACGTCATGGAGGGCGCCTTGTCGCGAAAAGTGAACCTGGCAAGGGTTCGACATTTATCATTGTATTGCCGGAAAAGCAGAGAGAGAGGCGTTGATCCGTGCGTGCGGCCTCGATCGAGCCGTGCTCTGCGAGGCCCCGGGATTCGGAAATCCTCTTGGGTAAATCATTCGGGCGCCTCAGCCCGGCGAAGGGTGTTCTGTTTCTCCTTGCTCGAAACCCTGCTCCCGTAAGCGGGCAACGGGAGGGTGAACAATGCGAGGAGCCCTGTGACAACGAAGACCCACTGAACGCCGACCCTGTCGGCGATGGGTGTCGCGATCAGTATGGAGAGCAATCCTACGGGAATGAGAAGGACTGGGGAAGAGGCGAAAACGATTCCCCTGATCTCATCCGGTGTGACCCTTTGAATGTCTGAATGAATCGCCACATGGGCAATGAAAAAAAAGAGGTTGGAGAGGCCGATGAGAGCGAGGGCTGTTGAGTAGCTGTGGAAGAGCGGCATCAACGCAAAGAGAAGATAGCTGACGCCAAGGCCTGAGTAGATCATGGTGTTTCGTGAGAACCGGTTTCCTATGTCTCCAGCGAGCAGGCTGCCTGCGGCGCCTCCTGCGGACAGAATGCTAATGAAGACGCTGTATTCTCTCGTTCCGCCTCCAAGGTAATCCTTCACAAAGACGATATACAGGGGAAGCTGGGAAGCGAGAAAAAAGCGCCACAAGAAGCCGATGGAGATATAAAATCTCAAACGCTCATGTGAGAGAATGAAACGAATGCCTGAGGCCAGGCTTTTCAAGGAGAGTGTGGGCCTCGTTTGCCGGGCCGCGTTGGCGGGTGATCGTTGAAAAGGGATCCGGAACACAAGCAGAGAGGAGATGAGAAAGCAGGCGAGAATCACGTTGACGGCCCATTGTCGGGAGAAATACAGGAGCAGTATTCCGCCGATCAAGGGGCCGCCGATCTTGCTGAAATTCAGGGACAACATGAATGCGGAATTCGCCTGCAAATAGTCCTCTTCCAAGAAGAGATTCGTAATCAGCGCCACCCTCGCCGATCTGAGAAACACGAAGACAAGAGAGGCGAGAAACCACGAGAAGCAGATCCAGAGAGGCCCGGCCAGAACAGCCAACGAAGAAACGACAAGAGCGAGCGAGAGGTTGGAGCCGATGAAGATCCTTTTCCTGTTCCAGCGGTCGATGTAAGTGCCGGCGAGGGGTCCGAAAACCACAAGGCAGGACAGGTAAATCGCCGTGAAGGCTCCCATGCTCACGGCTGTGTTCGTGAACTCGAAAAGGAGGACCATGAGGGCAAAGGAGACAAGTTCAAAACCAATGGCCGAAAGGCTGTAAGCCAGCCAATATCGCCGGCGGGAAGGTTCCTCAAAGGCTTTCACCCAATGACTGATGAGCATGGGAAATGCTTTCCCCCTCTATTCGTGGTTTCCTCCCCTGGGCCGAAGAGACGGAAAAGGGATGAGGCAGTATAGCCCCATTGCCGTCGGGCGGCAACCACCCTCCTGTCAATTCCTCTGTAAAATTCTTCCTTGACAGACTTTGCAGCCTCTCCTATAGTCGGCACACAACACGATCATTCCACTCTGAATTGTTCGACACTTCTTTTCATTTTAACACTGCAAGAGAAACTTTTCGCATGTTTCCGCGCTTCACCGGGCTGCAAAGCCCTTGGGGTAAATGGGTGGGTGTTCTACTGAAGAATGAACCATTAGAATGAAGGGAGGCTGCGTATGAAGGTGAAAATGATTCTGATCGGTGTGTTGGTGGCGCTCGTAAACCTTTTTTTCCTTGTGCCCCATTCAAACCTGCCTGATGCAAAGGCAGCGGATCCTATCATTGTGGGTGTGCCGACGTCCCTATACACGCCTTTTGGGACGTATGGATTGAAGGCCGTCAATCTCGCGGTGGAAGAAATCAATGCTGCGGGAGGAGTGGCCGTGGGCAACGAGAAAAGGCCCCTCAAGGTTGTGGTGTCGGACACCCGGGGAGGGGAGCCGGGCACTCCTGTCCACGACGCGCTCATGGCCTATGAGAAGCTCATTACCGGGCAAAAGCCTCACGCCATTGTGATCGGCGCCTTTCGTTCCGAAGTCCTCATTGCCGCCATGGATCTGGTGTCAAAGTACAAGGTCCCTCACTTGGGCACCATCGCTCAGACACCCGCGTTTCAGGCTCAGTTCAAAAAGGACCCGGAAAAATACAAATACCTTTTCCGGGTGACGACCGATGCACTGATTGATGCCGGCTACATTGCCAGAACCCTGGATATGGTGAAAAAGGATTTCAATCTGGACAGGGTCTTTCACATTTACCAGGATACCCTTTGGGCAAAGGCTTTTGCGGGCTTGCTGCAAAAGCATTGCGGTGAGACCGGCTGGACCGAAATAGGCTTTGAACCCTATGCCGCGGGCGCCTCTGATTTCTCTCCCGCACTGAGCAAGGCAAAGGAGCAAAATGCGCAGGTGATCGCCATGGTGTGGGATGTCCCCCTGGGCGCCGGTGTTTTTTCAAAGCAGTACGTGGCCATGAAGGTCCCTGCACTTCTCATCGGGTTTATTCCGCCCATGGGCTCGCCTATCGCTCCGAAAGCCGTGGGCCCCGAGGTGGAGTACAGCATTACCGTGGAGTTTCCCGTGGGCGCTTCCTTGCCACTGGCCAAAATGCCCAAGACTGTGGAGTTTCTGGGCAACTTCGAGAAGAAATACGGTGAACTTCCGGAGCCTCCGGCCGTGAATTCCTCTGCCTATGATTCGGTCTACGTCCTTGCTTCGGCCATTGAGCGGGCAGGAAGCCTGGATCCTGACAAAATTGTGACCGCACTCGAGCAGACCAACTACGAGGGTGTCTCGGGCAGGATCCGCTTCAATCAGGACCACATCATGATCTTCGACCCGGACAAAGGCCCTGATGAGACCGGCGTTTGCGTGGTTTTCCAATGGCAGAAGGACAAGGACGGGAAACTCGTAAGGGTCCCGGTGTACCCCGAATTCCTTGCAGAAGGCAAAATCCTGTTGCCCCCGTGGATGAAGAATTGAAGGATTTTGGATGAAACATCAAGGATCGCTGCGTGGTGATTGGCCATGGCTCTCCTCGTCTACGGAATGATCAACAGCGTTGTCCTGGCCCTCTATGCCGCAGGCTTCAGCCTTTGCTACGGCATCAGCGGGCTGGCCAACTTTGCCCACGGCGCCTTCTACATCCTGAGCGGGTTCACGGCCTGGAACCTCATGAATGCCCTGGGGTTGCCTTTCTATCTTGCCGCTGTTTTTTCCGTTCTCATAACGGCCCTCATGGGATTTGTCTTCTACTGGGTATTTCTCCTGAGGATCAGAGGCATCCCCCTTGCGGAGGTGATTGTGACCTTTGCGGCGGGCGTGGGGATCCTGGAACTCCTGATGTGGAAGGGCTTTTATGGAATGCGCTACAGCCTTCCTCTTTTCATGAGGGGAGGAGTGGAAATCGGGTCTGTTGCCCTGGACTATCAGCGAGTCTTTGTTCTTGTGACCGGTGTCGCCCTTGTGTTCCTGCTGTGGCTCTTTGTCCATCGAACGAAGTTGGGCCTTGCTTTCAGGGCCATGGCCCAGAACGAGCGCACCGCCCTGTCCGTAGGCATTGAATCGGATTGGGTGGGTTCCTTGAGCCTTGCTTTGGGCTCGGCTCTTGCTGCTGTGGCCGCCATGGTGGTCCTTCCCCTGGGGATGATGGAATCGGCCATAGGGCTGGAGGTTCTCATCTATGCCCTGGCCGTAGCGATCGTTGGAGGGCTGGAGAGCACACCGGGAATGATCGGGGGAAGTTTCATTATCGGCTTCGGGCAGGTGGCTGCGGCAAGGTACATCGGCGCCAATTGGATGATTATCGTGCCCCTGGCCGCCATTGTGCTAGTGCTTGCCGTCAAACCCTCCGGTATTTTCGGGAAACACAAGGAGCTGGAAGAAAGAGTCTAGAGTGATCGAAGAAGAGCGCCAATTTAGGAAAAAAAGGCTGGACAGGGGCATCAAGGCAAGAGCGGACACGGTCTTTGTGATTGCTTCCCGGAAGGACATGGTGTACCTCTTCCTTCCAAGGGCTGTCCCGGTCATAGCGCTTCTCATCCTTCCCCTGGTGCTTCCCGCATACTGGGGAAAGGTCCTGGTGTTCGCCTGCATGTACGGTCTTCTGGCGCTGAGCTGGGACTTCCTGGGATCATGCGGCCTCTTTTCCCTCGGCCAGGCTCTGTTTTTCGGCATGGGGGCTTACCTGGCAGGCACATTGAACCACTATTTTCACATCCCTCCGATCCTCACCATTCCGGTGGCGACGGTAGGAGGAGGGATACTGTGTGCGGCTCTCCTGGCGCCCGTAGTCCGACTCAAGGGCGTATATTTTGCCATGGTTACCCTCATGCTCCCCCTGCTTCTGAAGAAGGTCATCGACACCACCGGGATCTTTGGCGGTACCCACGGCCTGCCTTCCCTTTCGCCCTTGCCTGGTGAAACAACGGCCGTTTATCTGGCGGTTATCGGCTTCTTAACGTGCCTTTTCGTTTTCAGGGGCGTGGGGAACTCCGACTATGGGCTTGTGCTCAAAGCCATCAAGGATGATGACCGTGCCGTGATGAGCGGCGCTATAAACATCTACTGGAGAAAGGTCCAGGCCATATTCATTTCCGGGGCCGTGGGAGCTTTCGCAGGCGCTCTGATGACCCACCACTTCCAGTTCCTGGGCATGTCCGCTTTTGCCCTGGATTATTCCATCCTTCCCGTAGCGGCTGCAGCTCTCGGAGGCCCCGGGACGTTTGCGGGGGCGGCATTGGGAAGCATGATTCTGGTCCCCCTTTCTGAAACACTCCGCGCTCTCGGAGGTCTGAGGATGGCCATCTACTGCGCCATCCTGATCATCAGCATCATCGGGCTTCCGGAAGGCATCTTCCACTACTTGGCAAGGAAATACCACCAGTTTGAAAAAGTCGTGGAGGTGAAATGACATGGCCGGGGAGCCTCTTTTAAGCGTGCAGAACCTAAAGAAGCGCTTCGGTGGCGTGCTTGCAGTCTTCGATGTGAGTTTCGACCTCAAAAAGGGGGAATTCCTTGGAGTGATCGGCCCCAATGGATCAGGAAAAACCACGCTGGTAAACTGCATCACCGGTTTTGTGAAGCCCGATTCAGGGCGCGTGCTTCTTGAAGGCCGGAATATCACGGGGAAAATGCCTTACACCATTGCTTCCCTGGGAATCTCTCGAACTTTTCAGATGGTCCGGCTTTTTTACAACCTTCCCGCGTACAAGAACCTCATTATCCCTCTTTGTTCATCGAGAGCCAGAAAACTGGGGGGAAGCCACTATGGGGAGAAGGACGACGCGGCCATCGATCTATTGGACGACATGGGATTCGAGCGAGATTCCCTGGTTCCTTACAAGGTCGCCGGAAGTCTTCCCCACGGCTACTTGAAACGATTGGATCTTGCCCGCGCCATGGCCCTTCGACCCGACCTGCTGATTCTTGACGAATTGTTTTCGGGCATGTCCATGTCGGAAGTGGCGAGCACTCTTCCCCTGCTTGAAAAGTACAATGAAGAGGGGCTTTCGATTGTCATGATCGAACACCGGTTAAAAGAACTCTTCAGGGTGGTGAACCGGGTTTTGGTCCTCAATTATGGAAGAAAAATCGCCGAGGGAACTCCCAGCGAGGTGATGAGTCTTGAGGAAGTGAAAAAAGCGTACCTCGGGATCGACCTCGAGATTTTTCCGAGCGCCGGAGCAAAGGAATAGATTTGCCATGGCAGGAGTGAATGAGTCGGTACCTATGCTTTCGGTAAACCACCTCATGGTTTTTTTTGAAAACGCCCTGGCCATCAACGATCTTGAGATCGAGGTCCGACAGGGTGAGATCGTTGCCGTTCTTGGATCCAACAGCGCAGGGAAGACCACGCTGATGAACACCGTATCCGGCCTTATCATTGACATGAAAAAAAAAGAGGCCCGAAGAGGGGGCTTGAGAATCAGCCTCATGGGTGAAGTTCGCTTTGAAGGAGAGGACATTCTCAACTTGAAGCCCAGCGAAAGGGTGAAAAAGGGCATTGTGCTCAGCCAGGAACGACACCCTGTTTTTCGCGAGAGCCATGTCCTGGAAAACCTGCGAATTTCCGGCTATCTTCACAGCAAGGAGGAAACCAAGGAGAGAATTGACCTGACCCTATCCCTGTTTCCGGTCCTGAACCATCTGAGGAAAAGAAAAGCGGGTCTCTTGAGCGGCGGGGAACAGCAAATGCTGGCTATCGGCATCGCCCTGGTGGCAAAACCAAGACTTCTGCTTATGGACGAGCCGCTCCTCGGCTTGAGCCCGCTTCTTCAGGCAGACCTTGCCCGGGCCATCACGCAGATCCGGCAGCGGGGAATCACCGTGCTGTTGAGCGAGCAATTCGCCAGACCTCTGATGCCGATCATTGACCGGGGATATGTGATCGAAAACGGCATCCTGGTTTTTGCAGGCACCAGCAAAGAACTCGTGGACAATCCGGAAGTGAAATCAGCGTACATGGGGATCTGAATGGGCATTGAACTTCCTTCCGATACCATCTACGGCGCTTTTGAAGAAACATCCAGGCGCAATCCTGATAAAACCGCGCTCATCTACCTTGGCGAGCGGTTTACCTACACTTCCCTGAAAGAAATGGTTCTCAAGTTCGCTGCTTCTTTGCTGCGGCTCGGCGTCAAGGAGGGGGACCGTGTGGTCCTTTACCTTTTCAACATGCCCCAGACCTTGATTGCCTGGCTTGCTCTTGGAAGGCTTGGGGCCATCGGCGTCCCGGTCGCTCCGGTCTATGCTTCAGGGGATCTCAAGTACCTCGTGCAGGACAGCGGCGCCGAGACCATTGTTTCCATGGACTCCAATTTCAACTACGTCAACGAGATCCTCCCTGAAACCAACCTGCAAAGAGTCGTTATCACCAATATGCTCGATCTGGTGCCTTTCTGGAAGCGGGTCGTGGCCAGGGGTTTTGACAGGGTTTCAAGAGGCAGGTTCCCTTCCAACAAGAAAGTCTTCGCCTTCAGAGATCTTCTGAAAAGCGGCAATGGATCCAGCCTCCCGGAGTTCCGCCTGCCCGGAGGCGAAAGGGTTTCATTGCTTCTCTACACAGGAGGGACCACGGGATTCCCCAAGGGGGTTCCCCTGTCTGAAGGACTCTTTCTTTACAGGGTCCTGGAATGGAGAAGGGCGAGTCAGGGGGTCACGCCCCAGGGCGAATGTGTCTCCCTCCTTGCTGCCCCGCTCTATCACATTATCGGGGAAATGGACGCCATGGCGCCTCTCCTGGTGGGAGGGGAGACACTGATCCTTCTTCCCAGGGTGGTGCTGGACGCCCTTTTTG
>JAWOJI010000194.1:0-5338 GCA_046481735.1 Desulfatiglandales bacterium
TGGAAAGACCCAGGTTTTCCGCCCTGTCAAGGGTTTGACTGAGAACCTGTTCCGAACTCCATGCAATGCCCCGAAACAGATCGGCGCTTTTTTTCAGGCCGATGAGCCAGTACCCCCCGTCCGTGCTCGGCCCGAGAACCACATCGCTGTCCCTGAGCCGGTCCATAGCCAGATCAAGGGCCGACGCAGAAAGTCCCGGAATATCCGTTCCAAAGAGAACGACACGGGAACATCCCTCATGAAAGGCCCTGAAAAAGGCCGTTTCCATGCGCTGCCCCAAGTCGGCCCCATCCTGGAGCGCGTGGAGCGCCCAAGATCCCAGCCATCGACGCGTCTTGTACGGGGTTCCACCATCAAGACAAATCTCCAAAGCCATGCCGCGCCGGATTGCCGCCTCCTTTGCGGTCTGAAAAGCCTTTTCCGTCAGGTGGCGCTGAAGTTCGGCCGCCCCCGCAGGACCAAGAAAAGGAATGAGCCGGGTCTTTGTGCGGCCTGGAACAGGGTATCGGCCGAAGAGAATGAGCCGGTCTTTCGTTGCTCCCGGGCTTCGATGGCTCCTCATCCTTTCACCCTCTGCAGATCTGGCGACTCAACGTGATTTCTTGAGTATTCAGCGTCACTCCAAAGCCTGGAATGCGCACGCCGCCGCTCCCAGCATGGCAGCCCTTTCATTGAGAATCACACGAACAGGGATCTTCTTCAAAAGATTTTCAAACCGCCCCTTTTTCGAAAAGGCCTTCATGAAAATCCCTCCTGCCTTCAGCGCCCAAAGGATCTTTGGAGGAATGCCTCCACACAGATAAACACCGCCTGTGGCCAAACCCGTGAGGGCTAGATTCCCTGCAGCAGCGCCGAGAATACGGACAAAGTGATCGAGAGCCTCGACGCAGTAAGGGTGCTTCAGTTCCAGAGCGCAATTGGTAATCACCTTGGCGGGATCCTCGTTTCGAAATCGCGCTTTCAGCCATCCAGGCTCCGGTGTTTGGCCCGAATCCCGCAACCAGTCATAGACGTCCACCAAGCCTGGCCCTGAAACAACCCTCTCCACGCTCACATGCCCATATTTTTTTTGCAGGAATCGCCACAGACGAACCTCCTCGTCACTGGTGGGAGCAAAATCCACATGCCCGCCTTCCGAAGACACGGGGACAGGGCAGCCCCGGTGGTAGACAACCAGTCCCTGCCCGAGGCCCGTGCCGGGAGCGACAAGGGCCAGGTTCCCTTCCTTCTGCGCCTTCCCTTTGTTCAATACGGCCACATCAACGGGTCTCAAGAAGGAAATGGAGAGAGCCGTTGCTGTGAGATCGTTCACCAGCCGAACCCTTTCCCACCCGAAACGTTCCTTCAGCCGGTTTTCAGAAACTTCCCATGGGAGGTTCGTAGTCTTGCATTTTCCATTGATAACAGGGCCCGCAATGCCGAAACAGGCGTTCGAAATGGGAGCAGGGTGGGAGGAAAGGAATTTTTCGAGGATAGGTTCAAGCCCGGTTGCCTCACGGCTTGGATAGCTTTCAAACACCCCGGCGTCGAAACCCCCGCTCTTTCTAACATAGAACCCTAAATTGGTTTTTGTCCCGCCGATATCGCCCGCAAGAACCACCTTGATCCTTTTCATGAATGAGTCACCTTTACCCGCACAACCCCTGCGGTGAGTTCATCCGCACGAAAAAGCGGACAGAGTTGCTTCCTTCAGAAGGGAGGCGGCTTCCCGGTCCAAAAGCCAGGTCTGGTCGCCGGATGACAAGAGGACCTTCGATGCAGGGCGCGTCTCTTCCTGGTCCTCGATCACCGCCTTGACCGCCCCTGCCTTGTCTTTCCCTGAAACAACAAACATGACCCCTCTCGCAGCGTTAATCACCGGGAAGGTAAAGGTCAGGCGGTGGACGTCCGGGTCGCCGCCTTTGACGGCCACGACAAGAGCTTCCGTTTCCTTCACGGATGGGTGCCCCGGAAAAAGCGAAGCGGTGTGCCCATCTTTGCCAAGTCCGAGAACAATCAGATCAAAAGCAGGAACGTGTGGCTCTTGCAGATCGAAAACCTGCCTGAGTTCCTTTTCATAGAGTAGGGCCCCTTTCTGCGGAGTCTCGTGCCCGGGCATGGGATGGATTTGTTCGGCCGGCACGGGAACTCTACCGATAAAATCCGCCCAGGCCGCCCCGTAGTTGCTCGAGGGGTCGTCCACAGGGACGCATCGTTCATCCCCCCAGAAGATGTGGAGGTCCTGCCAAGGGATCGAGGGCAGGACGCCGAGTCTTCTGTGCATCCCTCTTGGCGAGGAGCCGCCGGCAAGGGCGACCAGAAATCGCCCTTGCTTTTCCACAGCCTCAAGAGACTTCCTTTCAAAGAGACGGGCGCCGGTTTCCGCCAGAGACTCCTTGTTTTCCTCAACCATGATGCAAGGCTTGTTCTTGTTCAACTTTGATTCTTCTCAACCGTAACTCTGTGAACATACTTCACCCAGTCGTAGCCATAATATCCCTCTGCCACGAGGCGCAGAGGAAACCCATGTCTCAGGGGCGGAAAGGAACTGCAATGGTTGGAACACGGACTTTTGCTACTCCTGCCACGTGATGCAGTCCCCCGGGCACAGGGTCATCACCTCCTGAATCGCCTCTTCCGGGTACTCCGGGAGATCCGCCACTTCAATGCACCCGGTGGCCTTGTTCTTTCTGAAAATCCGGGGGCAGAGAAAGATGCAGGATTCGCAATCGGTGCATCCTGATCGATCGAGAAGCGGCGTTTTCTTCACCGGCACTTTTCTTTCTTCCATTCCAGAAACGCTTCATAGGTGAAGGATGAACCCAATTCGCTGACTCTTCCCCTACATTCCTGCTCTCTGCAAAGGCGGCAGCGTGTTTCACTGCACCCCTGGCAGTATTCGCAATCAGGGCACTTTTCCTTTTTGGGTTCCATTTGCAATTTACCGGGGCAGTTCCGCAGCGATTTTCCTGGCAAGCTCCCGGCATGCCTCGATTCCATGAGGATCAGGCACGTACTGGACCCTGAGGCCGGGATCGATCACTTTGAATTTCATCTCCTCCAGCTCCTTCGTGATCAGTTTTACGCCCTCCCCGCTCCACCCATAGGAGCCGAAAGCCGCACCCACCTTATTTATGGGCTTCAAGCCCTTAAGATAGGTCAGAAAGTCGCTCACGGTGGGAAAAAGGCCGTTGTTCAAGGTGGGCGTTCCTACAAGGACGGCTCCTGCATCAAGGCACTCCGTCATGACATCGCTCCGGTGCCAGCTCCGCAGGTGCATGGGCTTTGCATCAACGCCTTCGTGGCCGAGAGTTTCCACAATGGCTTCAGCCATCTTTTCCGTGCTGTGCCACATGGTGTCGTAAATGACCAGAGCCTTTCTCCTTGCTTTCTGTTCACTCCACTCTACGTAAGCCTTAATGATCTTCATGGGGTCCTTTCTCCAGATAATTCCGTGATCCGGACAGATCATATCGAGAGACAGTCCCATCGCCTTGACCTTTTCCACGAGTTTCAAGATCAAGGGAGAGTAAAGGAGCAAAATATTTGCAAAGTACTTCTTTGCATGAGGCATGATGCTGTCGCCGATCTGGTCATCGAACCTCTCCAGGCTCGCATAGTGTTGACCGAAGGCGTCACTGGAAAAAAGAATCTTGTCTTCCTTGGCGTACGTGAACATGCTGTCCGGCCAGTGAAGCATCCTGGTTTCCAGAAAAGCCAGCGTTCGCTTGCCGATATTCAGCTCAGAGCCGTCTTCCACAGGCTTGTAATTCCACTTCTGGGGGAAGTGAAGGGAGAGATTCTTGTGTCCAACTTTGGAACAGTACAGCGGCTTATCCTCTCCGATTCGGTGCATGATCCTGGACAGGCCGCCGGAGTGGTCCATCTCCGTGTGGTTGCTGATCACGTACTCGATCTTTTTCGGGTCAATGAGCTCACTGATATTCTCGATGAGCTGATCGGCAAATTCCTTCTTCACCGAATCTATCAGGGTCACTTTCTCATCCAGGATGAGATAGGCGTTGTAGGTTGTGCCCTCATAGGTGGAGTATCCGTGAAAGTCACGAATATTCCAGTCAATAGCACCAACCCAGTAGATTCCTTTGGCGACTTCTATCGGCTTCATGACTAAACTCCTTTGATGAATTTCCTCTCCAGCTTGCAATTGAGATGTGGGAACCGGGCGAGTTCCGCAGCGCTACTCAGCCTTGACCAGAGGCATGGTAATCCTGAATACGGTTCCTTTTCCCTCTTGGCTGTCAAAGGTCAGAGAGCTTTCAGGGTGATCTTCAACAATGCCCTTTGACACGCTCAACCCCAAACCCGTGCCGCCCTTTTTGGTGGTGAAAAAGGGCGCAAAGATCTTTTCCTTTTGTTCATCAGAAATTCCGCACCCTTCATCCGCAATGGAAATTTCCGCCTTGCTCCCTTTCCGCGATGCGGCAAGTGTGATGCGCCCTTTCCCCGACATGGCCTCAACTGCGTTCTTGGTCAGGTTGATCAGCACCTGTTTCAGCTTTTCCTTGTCTCCTACCACCATGAGCTTTTCAGCATCAGGGTTGAAAATCACTTTCACCTGCTTTGCTTCGCAATCGTCCCTGACCAATTCATAAACTTCGCTGAGTAACTCATTAATGTCCATCTCATGCTTGTCAAGGGTTCTCGGCGAGTAAAGATCCCGGAGTTCACTCAAAAGGTTTTCCAGGCGGGTGACTTCTTTCACGATGATATTCAGTTTGGAGAGGGCTTTTTCATCCTCCGTTTCATGGCTGAGCTGACGCGCGAACCCGCCGATCATCATGAGAGGGTTTTTGATCTCGTGGCTGATTTCCGCCACGACCTGCCCCAAGGCAGCCAGTCGCTCCGACTTCAGGATCCGCTCATGGAGCGCCTTGGTTTCCGTGAGGTCCCGCACGATGCCTGTGAAATAAGTCCTGCCTTCGACTTGGGATATGGAAAAGGAAATGTTTGCAGGAAAGGTTTCGCCGTTTTTTCTTGTGGCGAGGATCTCGGTATCGTGGCCGATACGGTGGGGAATCCCGGTTTCCAAGTAGCGGGCTACCGCACTGCGGTGGTTGCTGCTGCATGTTGGGGCCATGATCAGGTTCAGATCATGGCCCACCACCTCTTCCCGCTCGAAACCGAAAATTCTCTCTGCAGCTTTGTTGAAGAAAACAACCTGATGGTGGGCGTCAATGGTGACAAAGGCTTCGTTGGTATTCCCTACCGCCTTTTCGAGAACAGCGATTCGCCTGCTATCATTGTCCCTGTCGCCCATACATGCCTTTTTACTCCTTCTCGAACTGATCTTTGGACGCACCGCAAACAGGGCAGGTCCAATCGGCAGGCACCTTGTCAA
>JAWOJI010000134.1:0-3023 GCA_046481735.1 Desulfatiglandales bacterium
TGTTCATGACCGCTTTGGCCTGCAAAGCTTCCATGGCGCCCGGAGAATCAAGAGCCACAAGCTCCGTGTCGATTCGCCGTTTCCTGTCCATGGCCCTGAGACGACTGATGGCTCGTTCGATGCGCGGCATCTTGTTGCCGTACTTTTTCTTCAAAGCGCCCAGGTTGGTGATAATCACTTTATCGATCGTCACGGCTTTGCCTCCTATGGGGCACTATCCGAACATCGATAGGTCTCCATCTTCCGAATCACCTTTTCCATCTCCTCCTCGGAAAGAATCACGGGCTCACCCAAGCTCCTCGCCTGCCAGTAGATTCGTGCAAGGTATTCGACAATCTCCGCAAGGGTGAAAGCGGCGGACAGTGTCGTTCCCACTGCGGCCATGCCGTGATGCGCCATGAGAACCGCGTTGTGGTTTCCGATCGCCCGTGCCACATTTCGTGCCAGGTTCACCGAACCGAAGGTGGCGTAGGGAGCAAGGGGAATCTTTTTTCCCGAATAAGCCACAAGATAATGAAAAGCCGGGATTTCCAAACCCAGGCTGGCTATGGTGGTGGCAAATATGGAATGGGTGTGCACCACCGCTTGAACATCGCTGCGCTTCCGGTACAACGCCAGATGGAGAGGCAGTTCAGACGAAGGCTTGCCCCTGCCTTCCACCTTTTCCCCCTCCATGGTGACTATGGCCACGTGGGAAGGCTTGACGGAATGGTACTCCATCGAACTCGGGCTGATCGCTACCAAACCTTCCCGGCGATCGGCAACACTGAGATTGCCCCCCGTAGCCACCGTTAGGCCGCACGCGACCATTCTTTGACCATAACGGACAATGTCGGTCCTTTCTTTGAGAAGGCGCATTTCCGGTGACCTCTCCTTTCATACCGTGTTTCACAAATACCATCGACGCCAAGAGGATGTCAAACCGTCCGTTTTCGACCCTGCATTCGTTCCGGGTCAAAAGGATCAGGTTTGGAAAAGTCAATGATCAGCAACAAGGGTGGAAGGCGCAAAGTTACCAGGGAAATTCTCGGAGAAAGAAAGGCGCGTGGTTGGAGGTGAAAGAAGGCGGATCCCTTTTCAGAATGGGGGCGATCACAGGATGTCTCCTGAACTCCCTGTCGAGGAATCTTCTGACCAAGGCCCGGCTCCAGTCGAATGGATGGACAAAGTCCGTGTACAGGGAAAGATCCCCTGTGTAAAAAGGCTTCGGATTAAAACGAGCGGTCTCCGGTAAACCGGCGGGCATGTTGAAGACGGCCACATTCAGGAAATCGATACAGGCGCCGTGGCGCACCGTGAAGTCGAGGGTGCGCCATGCCCTTTCCCGGGTTTCCACCGGTGTCCCAAAAAGCAGGTAAACATAGGCGCCGATTCCGGCCGTCTTAAGGTTCTTCAGCACAACGGACGCTGTTTCGAGAGCAATGCCTTTTTCCAGTTGATCGAGGACGCTCTGATCCCCTGATTCCAAACCCAGTTTCAGCATGACGCAACCGGATCGTCTCAATTCATGACAGAAGTCGAGACTCCGGAGGTGATGGGTGAATCGCACGAATCCATACCATGGGGTGGGTAGGCCTTGTCGAGCTATCACCTCCAGAAGCCGGGGGCTCATGGCGTTGTCCAGAAAGTGAATGAGAACCGGCCTCAGCTTTTCGGTGAGGACTCTGACCTCTGCCACCGCCTCCTCAGGAGATGACGGTTGATAGGCATTCCCTTCTGCTCTTTCGGGGCAAAACGAGCACCGGTGCCAGTAGCATCCTGAGGAGGCGCTGTAAGGGAGGATGAACCCGGGGGAGAAGTACTTTCCTTTCGATAGACCGTCATAGTCGGGAAGGTATCTCCCCACGGCATCTTCCCTTTGAAACACGGACAGGAGAGATCTTTCCCCCGGACCAGCCACCAGATCATCCACAAGGCCCTGGAAAGGATTTTTCCAGGCCGAACGCCTCATCCAGGAAGTGACAAGCCCGCCTCCAAGCATTACCCTCAGTCGAGGATTTTCCCTCTTGATGAATCCAATCATGCTGAATGTTGAAAGGGCCTGGCTCAGATAGTTCAACGAAAAGCCTATGGCGCTCGGATCCTCTTTTTGCAGGATGCCTCGAATTCTCTTCTGGAAGAGCGTGCAAAAGGGGCTGAGTTCGGGTCTTTCGGCAATGCGCAATAGATCCCCGCTCCTGAGAGGAGACAGGGTGTTGTCAGCATAATTGGCAAGGCTGACCCGGGCCGGGCCTGACGGGATGGATTTTTCAAGCACCCGGTTCATGTCGAGCACGGCTCTGCGGTAGCGATCCGGATTCTCATACGCCTCGGGTGTTTTCAGAAAGCGGCGATGAGCGGTCACGTGGCGATAAGCGCGAGAAGTCCATGTGTCTGACGCGGTCGGAGTTTCGTCGAGCAGGCTCAGGATTCCCTCCAGGTTGGCATCCAGCATGTGGCACGGAACGCCATGCATTTTGAGGGCGCCCGCAAGCCTGGCGACTCCTGCAGGAGGCTCGGAGGGTTTCGATATGGGTGGATGGACCAGAAGGACGGACAAGGCATTGAACCTTTAACACATCACGAATCACTTTTGATGACTTCGTATGAAGTCGCCAATCAGAACGGCAGCCGTCACTTTTGTTTCAGCAAATCCGCCAGGGCTTCAAAAGGCTTGTGAGACATGGACGATCCCTTTTCGCCCTCGTGCCCTGCCCCTCCTCCCGCCTCATGGTCGAGGTAGCGGCTGTGTTCGTTGTCGTGACAGTAGACGCAGAGATTTTCCCAGTTGCTGCCGTCCGGAGGATTGTTCTCATGGTTGTGGTCTTTGTGATGCACCGTAAGCAGGTGAAGATTGGCGCCGGTAAATTCACGGCTGCAGCGAGCGCACACCCACGGGTGGATTTTGAGCGACTGCTCCCTGTACCCTTTCAGACGTTCTTCTTTCATCTTTCTCGCTCGAGCCACCACCCGATCCATTTGATCCTGGGTGATCGCTCCCGCAGCCGGCCTTGTTGAACCCGAATTCTTGGATGCCATCGCTA
>JAWOJI010000442.1:0-4002 GCA_046481735.1 Desulfatiglandales bacterium
ATCGACGCCCTTGGCCGTTTCGTGAACAAAACCATGAGGGATGGAATCGCAGAGAGCGCTTGCGCTCAGCAGGATCGGTTCCAGGAGATCTGCCTTCATGGGTGACAACCCTCTCCTTTCCGATGCGTCCATGGCAAGATCAAGAATGCAGTTTGGCGCGAAAGCCGGGCAGTGACCCTTGATGCTGACCCTGGGTGACCGTTCGCGAAGTCCTCAGCCTTTGACCTTGCGCGTCTTCTTGAACTCCGTGAGGGTCTTGTCGATTTTCTCCCTGGCAAAGATCTTCCTGCAACGGGTGCACTGGTAGATTTCTTCGGTGAGTCTTTCATATACGAGGTCGTCGGAGAAATTGACCGTGTAAAAAAGCATGGAGAAATTGTAGATTTTTGCGAAATCCTTGTTTTGGCATCCGTCACACAAGAAATAGTCCTTGGTACTATCCATCAGTTCCCTCCCCGGATGAAAGCAACAGACGCAGATGTCATAAAGCGACCACTCAAAGCTGTCAAGAAAAAGAGAGCCATATAAAATCCGGGGGAACGGATTTTATGACCACGAAGGTATCCCGCTTATACCGCAGCGGGTTCTGATTGCCTCAAAGAGACCCGCTGTTCCAGTCATCATGTTGTCCCCGAGTGGGGCCCCGGGATGAATGGTGAAACGGGACCCTTGGAGGAGCCTCCGCTTCGGCCCCGTGGCCACGATGATATCGAGGTCTTGAAATCCCAGGGCCTTGCGAATATAGGCGCCGTGCCCTCCTTCTTCGAGGATTTGTTTGTGCTCCAGGTTCCCGTTCCCAAGATCGACCATCAGTTCTTCAAGCTTCTCCAGAGTGATGTCACGGGTGTGATACTCGAAAAAACCGGCCAGCGAACCTTGCTCCATGGTTGCACCGACGGTGTGGGAGGTGGCGATGTCCAGAACCATAATTTTCCTGCTCGATCCTGCCTGCGGATCGAGGGAGGCGCCCAGAATCGCGGCCATGCCGCTGTCCATCACATAGATCTCCTTGGCGGGGAGCTTCTCAGCGTCCAGAGCAATGCTTCGCAGACGATTGAAGCAGGATGGGATCTCGTCGGCCCTGTACAGGAGGTGAGCCGGAAAGGGGAATTCATCCAGACGGGAGGCGAAGAGCGAGTTGCGGAAATCCAGGTGGGAGACCCCCTTCGGGGGAACCCCGTGGTCCTGGGCGCAGATCCCCACGGCATCAAAGAGAAAGGGCACACCGAAATCGTGAACGATTCGACTGATTCGGTCCATCTCCAGGTCTCCGATGGTCAAGGCGGTGTATCCCGAAGAGAAACCGGCACTGTCCGCAGCATCATCAGCTATGATTTCAATGCCCAAGGATCGGACCCTGTCCAGATCGTGGTGGAGGGTAGCCGCCGCTGAGGCGGTCATGAGCACGCTGAACCGGCGGGCGCGCTCTTTGAGGACTTGCGTAATCGGCCCTCCTCCCATCTCCACGCCCTTGACCAGCAAATTCCCAGCCAGGGAGGCTGCCCTTTCCGAGACGGTGAGGGCGGGCGATTTCACGACCGCCTTGTACTGGAGCGAGGATTCGGCGTCGTAATAGAGGACATCGAGGGTTCCTGCGCCGATATCGAGCATGAGAAATCTTTTCATCTCTTGTTACCTTCCCCGAATAGCAAATCTTCCCAGCCTATCCCGTTGTGTTCGATTCGATGACGGTGGTATAGTGTCCATAGGCCTCAAGGCAGGTTACTGTACATGAATGATGCAATAAATTCCAGCATCCCGAGTGAGGAATTCAAGTCTTTTATCCGCTTCTTCCTGGCGGAGCAAGGACTGACTCCGGCGGTTTTCGACCTTCGCGGCGTTCCGGCGGACGGTTCGACTCGGAGTTTCTGGCGGGTTACTCACCAAGCTTCCGGGATGTCCTTCATTGCCGTGTTGAACGAGCCCGTGGAGACCTTTGCAGGAAGGGAGAATCAGGCTTACCTGATGATCGGGCGTCACCTGCACGGCAAGGGCCTCCCTCTGCCTCAAATCCACGCATCCGATATCGACCTGGGTTGGTTCATTCTGGAAGATCTGGGGAGCGTGTCCCTTCAGGATGTTGCGCGCTCCCACAAAGATCGGGTGCCGTTTTACGAACGCGTAACTGATGCTCTTTTTCGACTTCAGGTTGAGGGCGCCAAGGGTTTCAACCCCTCCTGGACATGTCAGACAGAGAGGTATGATCTGACCGTCATGCGCCGCTACGAATCCGATTACTTCAAAGAAGCGTTTCTTCACGCATTCCTTGGGATGAAAAGGGAATGGCCCGAGCTCGAATCGACTCTGGAGCATCTTGCAGCCGAAGCCTCGCTTGCAGAAGCCAGGTTTTTCCTTCACAGGGATTTTCAATCGCGGAACATCATGGTTCTTGACGATGGAATAGGGATCCTCGACTGGCAGGGCGGGCGCCTTGGGCCGATGGGTTACGATCTCGCCTCTATGCTGATCGACCCTTACACGAGCTTGTCAAATCAGGAAAAGAGCCTGATCTACGAGCGGTATCTGGGTCTCCTTTCGGAGAATTTCCCGGAAGAAGTCGAAGCGTTCAGGAAGTCCTTTCCCTATCTCGCCCTGCAAAGAAACCTCCAGATTCTTGGCGCGTTTTCATTCTTGAGCCGGGTCCGGAAGAAAAAACATTTTGAGCGCTACATTGTGCCGGCCGTCGTCACCCTTCGTGACCTCCTGATGGATCTCGAGGATGAAAAACTCTCCTCGCTGACAGAACTTGTTGTGGGGGTGCACGAATCCATGGTCAAAGATCCCGGTAAGGAGCCGGGAACTTAGAACTCGGTGAGGGAAGGAGAAAATCGAATTGCCGGTTCCCCCTTCGGGCTCTTCCTTGTTTGCGGAATACGGAAAAGCAGGTATATTGTTCATTTGTTAAAGTCTATTTTGAACCGGGAAGAAAGGGAATTGCCATGGACAGTGGTGCGTTGGGCGGAAGGGGTTTGATCGACAAGGAAGAAACGGTCCTGATTATCATCGACATGCAAGAGCGGCTTTTCCCGGTCATGGCGGAGAGGGAGAAGCTTTTGGAAAATGTGATGAGGCTTGTGAGGTTTTCGAAAGTCCTTGGGCTTCCAGTTTTATTGACGGAACAGGACAAACTGGGAAGCACGCTTCCGGAGATCAAAGAAGAACTCAAGGAAGTCCAGCCCATAGGCAAGGTGGATTTCAACTGTTTCGGCTGTGAAGCGTTTTCCCAAACCATGGCCCGGCTCGGGAAGAGCACCCTTGTCCTTGCAGGCATTGAAGCCCATATCTGCGTTGCACAGACGGCGCTTCACGCCGCTCCAGAATATACTGTCCACGCGGTGAGCGATGCGATCGCTTCGCGCTCTCCAGGCAATCATCGAATCGCCGTGGAAAGGATGATGCAACGAGGGGTCACCATAACGTCCACGGAAATGGCCATCTACGAGATCCTGCGACGGGCGGGCAGCGACGTTTTCAGAGAAGTCCTAAAGCTGGTGAAGTGAAACAATCCATAAGGGGGTATGGCACTGGAAAGAAAGCGGTTATTTGATCCTGGCGATTTTGTCGTCACCTTTGCAGGAGAGCCGGGCCTTGTCCTGTCTTTGGAACACTATGCGAAGGCAAGACTTCAACTCAAAGAAGGCGGCAGGGCCGGCCGCTTTTTTGCGCCGGGCTGCTGCCATCATCCGGATTATGTGATTCAGGTGCCGGTTTTTTTTGAAGACGGAACCTATGACGTCATGAGGGCCATGAACATTCGCAAAAGAGAGGGGATTCCGGATGCAGCACGGGAGGCACTGGAAGAAGCTTTCATGAAGAGGCTGCGAGAAAGGTCGGCCGTCGTGCCGACCTGAGGCAGGCAGGATCGCCTTCCCCAAAGTGCGTGAGCCTGCGGATCGGTTCACTCGAGGATTTCGACATTCCAGTAGAAGTAATCCCTCCAGCTTTCGGGGATCTTCTGATATCCGATGGTGATCCGGATGGCAGGCACCCACGTGGGCCTGC
>JAWOJI010000067.1:0-5949 GCA_046481735.1 Desulfatiglandales bacterium
CGACGCTGCAGGCCTATGGTGATCCTATTTTACAACAGATTCTTTACCGTCTCATCCAGGAATTGGCCGGACGCCCCATTTCGGATCGAGAGCTGGGTGTCGGGATCTTGGGGTATTCTCCGTTTGTAGGTCAGGAGCATGGCATGGGGGTTGTTGCAACTTCCGGATTGCGTCTCTGTGGTTTTTGCGACCAAAATCCCGAAAGGCTGGACCAGGCCAGAGAGGCTTTTCCCGATGTGAAAACCTATCACTCGGCCGAGGCCTTTGCCCAGGACTCTGATATGGATCTGGTCCTTATTTGCACCCCGCCCAATACACATGCCCGCCTCTCTTTACAGATGATGGCCGCAGGGAAGCATGTGCTCTGTGAAAAGCCTCTGGCATTGGATCAGAAAGAAGCAGGCGCTATGATCGGGATGGCTGAAAGAGAGAGGCTGCATCTGAGTTGCCACCAGAACAGACGTTGGGATGTAGATTACTTGTCCATTAAACAAGCCGTCGCAGAGGGGCTCATCGGAGAGCTTTTTCATATGGAGACATTTGTTGGCGGTTTTTCACATCCGTGTGGATACTGGCATTCGCACGATCTGATATCGGGAGGTGCCGCCTATGACTGGGGCGGGCATTATCTGGACTGGGTGGTGAGCCTGATTCCGGACCGGGTCAAATCTGTTATCGGCACGCGTCACAAACGCGTCTGGCACGACGTTACGAATGCCGACCAGGAGCGTATCCAGATACGATTTTCCGCTGGGCAGGAGGCGGAGTTTCTCCACTCCGACATTTGTGCCATCCGCAAGCCAAAATGGTATTTGCTGGGGACAGAAGGCGCCATTATCGGTCAGTGGCGGGACGTGACCCATTACGAAATAGATCCCCTTCTCTATTTCCGCGAACACAGCATTCCTGCTACGGAAATGGTGCCGGAACTGACCCTTCACCGTCGCCACCCCTCCGGCCAGATTGTGACCCAAAAACTGCCGATGCCTGAACGTCGGCATTATTCGCTGTACAGGAATTTAGCCGATCATTTACTGACAGGGGAACCGATTGAGGCGCCCGTGGAGCAGTCGGCGCTGGTTGTGGGAATTCTTGAAGCAGCGGCACGCTCAGCGGCCAAGGGAGGTTCCGTGGAGGCTCTGGATGGCTGAAAAGATAAAGTGGGGGGTCTTGGGCAATGCGAATATCGCAAGGGTCTGCGTCATTCCTGCTATTCAAAAATCATCGACCGGGATGGTTTATGCCCTAGCCACGCGTTCCCCGGAAACCGCGGCCCTGGTGGCGACCGAAAACGATATCCCCCATGTCTACGGAACCTACGATGAACTGTTGGCTGACCCGGAGATCCAAGTCATCTACATTCCGCTTCCCAATCATCTGCATCACCCCTGGACTCTACGAGCCCTGGAGGCAGGCAAACACGTCCTTTGCGAAAAACCATTGGCGTGCAATGCGCAAGAGGCACGGGAGATGGCTGATACGGCAAGAAAAGCGGGATTATTGTTAATGGAAGCCTTCATGTACCGTTTCCACCCCCGAAGCCGGCGCATCAAAGAGATGGTTGGCGACGGTTCCATTGGGACGCCGGTCCTGGTGCGGGCTGCGTTTTGTTATCACCTGGGTGAGACATTGCTGAGAAGCGGTGAATGTGCGCGCTTGAAGCCTGAGATGGGGGGTGGGGCCATTCTTGATGTGGGGTGCTATGGGGTCAGTGTCGCTCGCTGGCTTTTGGGCAAAGAACCGACCCAAATCCAAGCACAGGCCTTTTACCACCCTTGTGGGGTTGATGTGCATTTCGTGGGGTCCCTTCGGTTTGCCGACAATGTCTTGGCTACGCTCGAAGCCAGCTTCATTTCCGCATTACAGCAAACCTACACCATTGTCGGGACCAAGGGAGCCATTGAGTTGCCCCACGACGCCTTTATCCCCTGGGAAAAGGATGCCGTGTTCATCCTTCGAGACAAAGATGCCGAGATGGGGAATGAACACGTGAAAGCGGGGGTGGACGAGTATCAGCTCATGGTGGAACATGTTATGGATGCGGTCACGGGAAAGACAGATTTGGCTTATTCACCAGAGGAGAGCGTCAGGAACATGAGGGTGCTGGATTCTTTGGCGGAGGCGGCCCGAACCGGCAGGACGGTTGTTTTGAAATAACCCGTGCCAGAAGGACAACCGTGAAACGGAGGATCAGCCCTCACATCTTTCAGGTGGCAAACTGAGAACTGCTGATAGCGAATATAGCATTATGGTGGAGACAATTGACGGTCTCTATGCCTACTGGCTTGAAAAGGGATCTGCTTTGGAGTGGACGTGTCTCTTTGTTCTGCCACCCTGGCTCGACGTGTGGTGGCGCATTTTTGGTAAAGAATGGAAACCGTATCCCATGGCGGTCAGAGAGGGAGGGAATCTTATCGGGATCGCGCCGCTGATGATTCAAGGGGAAAGGGCCTGCATCATCGGCAGCCCGGACGTTTGCGATTACGTGGATTTTATCTTTGCCCCGGGAAGGGCTAAGGACGTCCTGAGAAGGATCCTCCACCATTTAAAGCAGCAGGGGATCTCCCTTCTTGACCTGGGGCCTCTTCGAGGGGACACTTCCTTGCTCAAGGATATGACCGCTGTAGCAGAGACGCTTGGATACGAGGTGACCATCCATCCGGAGGATGTCATTCTGGAATTGGAGTTGCCAGCCACCTGGGATGGGTTCCTCCAAAGTCTAAATGGAAAGCAAAGACACGAAATAAGACGCAAGATCAGACGATTATATGAAGCTGGGCAAATCAACACCCTCGTTGTCGAGGAGGCAGAGCAGGTCAAGAAGAAGGTAGATATCTTTTTGGCCCTGTTCGGATCGAGCCGGTCCGACAAGGCCGCCTTTATGGACAATCAAATGGCCTCCTTTTTCCGGTCCCTGGCGGAGGCAATGGCAGAAGCCCAGATCCTCAAACTTTTTTTTCTAGACCTCAATGCCTCTCCAGCCGCTGTGGCAATGTGCTTTGATTATGCCTCTACCATGTATCTCTATAATAACGGCTATGACCAACGATTTGGTTCCCTCAGCGTAGGATTATTGAGTAAGGTCTTCAGCATGAAGGAGAGCATTGAAAGAGGTCGTAAGGCCTATAGCTTCTTAAAGGGCGGGGAGACCTACAAATATCTCCTGGGGGGCACACCGGTGCCCGTGTACAGGTGCAAAGTTATGTTAAGTTAAGGAGAGGGGCCGACTCCTGCGTTTAAGATCAGGAGACATTCGCGAGGGGGTGAATTTGGAGGAAGCAAAGCTGAGGATTGCAATGCTCAGTGTCCATTCCAGCCCATTAGGAAGGTTGGGGACCAATGACAACGGCGGTATGAGCGTCTATGTCCGGGAGATTGCCCGTGAACTGGGCGAAAGGGGGCATTCAGTCGATATTTTTACCCGTCTTCAGGATCGTGAGGCCAATCAGATTCTCAATCTTGATGAGAATGTGAGGCTCATTCATCTAAGGGCCGGCAACAAGGGTTACATGTCCAAGCTGGAAGTTCATCCCTTTCTGCCTGATCTATTTTATGAGTTGGAAAGATTCCGAGGGGTTGAGATGCTTCATTACGACCTCGTGCACAGTCATTACTGGCTTTCAGGTAGAGTTGGGGAATATGCCCAGAAAGGGTGGCGGGTGCCCCATATCGTCACGTTTCACACCCTCGGTGCGGTGAAGAACGACACCGACGGGGTCGAACGAGAACCCGAGCTCCGCATCGTGACCGAAAGAGAGCTTGTGAAAACTTGCCACGGCATCACCGCTGCCACCGAAAGGGAAAAAGAACAACTGATTCATTACTATCACGCAGCTCCCGGTTCAATCCGGATGGTCCCCTGTGGCGTTAACCGGGGTCTTTTCCGCCCTTCAGACAAGTTCTTGTCGAGACAGCGATTGGGCTTTGATCAAGAAGAGTCTCTTCTGTTGTGCGTGGGCAGATTTGCTCCCTCCAAGGGCACAGACCGTTTACTGGAGGCCATGACCTATCTGCGAGAAGATGGTCCGTTTCGCCTGTTGATCATAGGCGGGGACGATTTTCAGACGCCAGAGGCCCGAAGACTTCGCCAATTGGTCCAGGAATCGGAGCTTCAAAAGAGTGTCACCTTTGTGGGAAGGATCGAGCATGAAAAGCTGGCAACCTATTACAGTGCTGCAGATGCCCTGGTGGTGCCATCCAGGTACGAAAGTTTTTCCCTCGTCGCACTCGAATCCTTGGCATGCGGTACGCCGGTTGTGGCAACTCGGGTCGGCGCCATGGAGAGCATCGTAAAGGAAGGGGAAACAGGATATCTGCTAAACAACGGTTCTGCACCTTTACTGGCGAAGGGCATCAAATCGTTTTTGTCACGCTCCCATGCCTTTTCGACTGCTGAGATCAGCGCATCGGTCGCCGGATTTGGGTGGGCGGATGTGGCATCCACTTTGATCGCGGAATACAAGGGTTTGCTCCAGCATGGGCACGATGCATCCAGGAAGTTCCAGTGATGACCCTATCTCTTGAACAGGGACTACCCACTAGCTGTTTTTTTTGAGGGGGATTTGGAGGTGATGTTTTCAGTGGACGCATTGATCGTCATGCCTCATCCGGATGACGCCGAATTCGGCGCGGCCGGGACCGTAGCGCATTGGACGAAGGAAGGGAAAAAGGTTGTTTACCTGATCTGCACAAACGGTGATAAAGGAACGAGCAACCGCAGCCTGAGTTCGGAAAGATTGGCAGCAATCAGGGAGAGGGAGCAGAGGGCGGCGGCGGAATTGCTTGGTGTGGAGAAGGTGATATTCCTGGGATATCCCGATCAGACTCTGGAGGATACGCCTTCATTCCGGAAGGAGATCGTCAGGTATATCAGACGATATCGCCCAAAGATCGTTGTGACATCGGATCCCTATCGGCGTTACATCTGGCACCGCGATCATCGCGTTACGGGTCAGGTCACCCTTGATGCTGTTTTCCCTTACGCAAGGGACCACCTTGCTTATCCTGATCTGATGGAGGAAGGTTTGGAGCCCCACAATGTGGAGGAAATTTGGTTTTGGGGTTCTGAAGATGTAAACCATCGCTCTAATATCACGGATACCTTTGCCCTTAAGTTAGCTGCCCTGCGTTGTCATGAGAGCCAGCTAAAGGAGATTGGTATGCCGAACCTGGAGGAGCGGCTGAAAAGCCGGGCCAGAGAGATGGCAGAAGGCCAGGATTTTGAACTGGCAGAAGCCTTCCACCGTGAGAGAATAGCTTGGTAACTGTCCGGGAAAATGCTGATGAGGCTAACCAGGCTTTCGGACGTTTTGCTCGCAAAGGTCCCGGGCCTGCAACCGGTCAAAAATAAAACAAAAGCCTGTTCTCTGAAAAGGTTTTCAGGCTTCGGTTTTGTCGATCACAGGAGAGAAGGGGGCCGAAGAAAGATGGGAAAGGATCTGATTCTGGTGGGGGGCGGGCATGCTCACCTCACGGTTCTGCTGAATCTGGCCCGTTACATTGAGCGAGGCCATCGAGTGACGGTGATCATGCCGTCCTCTTACCAGTACTATTCGGGCATGGGGCCGGGGATGCTTTCCGGGATCTACCGTCCCCAGGAGGTCCGGTTCAACATACGGAAGATGGTTCAGGACCGCGGAGGGGCATTTCTGGAGGATAAAGTCACCAGGATCAATCCGGATGGGCGGATTCTGGTATCCCAGTCCGGCCAGGAAGTTCCCTATGATGTTGTTTCTTTCAACACGGGCAGCGAAGTGCCCGTCCAGCCGTTCCTTCCTGCCCCGCGGGAGAACGTCCGGCCTGTAAAACCAGTGATCAATCTTCTCCAGGGGCGCCGGCATTTGCTCAAGCTTCTGGGGGCGGGGGATTTGAAACTCGGGGTGGTCGGCGGAGGGCCAGCCGGGGTCGAGATGACGGCAAACCTTTGGCGTTTGATCCAGGAAAGCAAAG
>JAWOJI010000078.1:0-13105 GCA_046481735.1 Desulfatiglandales bacterium
CATCATTGCAGGCGGCATGGGCTCAAGAGCGCAAGCTCTTTTTAATGAAAACGGCATCAAGGTGATTACAGGCGCCCCCCAGTAGAGCCCCGAATCGCTCGTGAACTAGTATCTCAAGAAGAGCCTGGTCACGGGCGTGAACGTTTGTGATCACTAAGAAAAAGGGCGCACGGCGCACGGTACACAGGAAATACGAAGCAAGGATTTCCCTGTGATGTCGACCTTGCACCGTGAGCCTTGTGCCTTGCACCGATGCACGGCAGTGCACTAATCCACTCTTTTAGGGAGGTTATCATGACACCGGGAGGACAAGGGCAAGGCGGCGGACGAGGCGGCGGCATGGGGCGGGGCCGACAGGGTGGTCGCGGCCTCGGCCCGGGGGGCAACTGCGTTTGCCCCAATTGCGGGCAAAAGGCCCCGCATGAAAGAGGAAAACCGTGCATGGAACTGAAATGTCCCAAATGCGGAACATCTATGACAAGAGAATGAAGTGAGCAGGAGTAGAATTCGGACGGTTCCGGCCCCTTCAGACGGACATGTGTTTCGAAGTTTAATAGGAGCAGGAGGAGTTTTGCCTTTATGGATCATATCTCGAACCAATCGGAGAAGAACTTGAAAAATGAAAAATCCGGGGAGGATGAAGCGGCTTCCACAGAAGCGGAGTTTTTCAAGTGGCTTCATTCCCTGCAATGGCAAAACTCGAAGGTCCCCGACAGCCATGCGTGCTTAACCGGCAAGTGCGGTGAAACCATAGAGATGTTTCTGAATTTCAACGGTGAACAGATAAAGGAGGCGGCCTACCTGACGAATGGATGTATTTCCAGCAGGGTGTGTGCCGCACTGGCAGCGCAAATGGCCCAGGGGAAGACTCCCGACGAGGTTGCGGGCATCACGGCCCAAACAATCCTTGACTTGCTGGGCGATTTTCCAAAAGGAGAGGAGCATTGCGCATTTTTGGCTGTAGAGGCCTTGCAGGAAGCGCTTCATAATTTCATGCTCATGCAAGGCAAGAATCACTCCGACAGAAACCGTGAGCCATGAGAACCCATTCGGAAAAGCCACGATGGAGACATAAAAAATGATCATCAGCATCGCCAGCGGAAAAGGCGGGACAGGGAAGACAACGGTGGCGACCAACCTTGCCGTCTCATTGGGCAAGCACGTGCAATTGCTGGACTGCGATGTGGAGGAACCCAACGCGCACCTGTTTCTCAGCCCTGTCTTCGAAAAAACGGAGGTCGTTGCCGCCGCAGTTCCCGAAGTGGACGAGGAGAAGTGCAGCTTGTGCGGAAAATGCGGGGAAATCTGCCAGTTCAAAGCCATCGTGGTCATAGGCAACACGGTCCTGCCTTTTGCTGAACTTTGCCATAGCTGCGGCGGGTGCATGGCCGTCTGCCCGGAAAAAGCCATTCGAGAAGGCGAGAGGGTTCTTGGAATTACTGAAGCCGGCCGCAGCGGACATCTGGAGTTTGTTCATGGCAGGCTGCGGGTCGGAGAGGCCATGTCCCCTCCTCTCATCAGGAAGGTCCGATCCTTTACAAAGACGGGCGTCATCACCATCATCGACGCGCCGCCCGGCACATCCTGCCCGGTCATTGCGTCCATCAAGGGAGCCGATTTCGTTCTGCTCGTCACGGAGCCGACCCCTTTTGGCCTCCATGATCTGAAGCTGGCCGTGGGAGCGGTTCGGATGCTGGGCATCCCGTGCGGACTTGTCATCAACCGCTCCGACATGGGGGATGATCGCGTCAGGGAATATGCCAAAGAGGCGGCCTTGCCTGTCGTGATGGAAATTCCTTTTGACCGGCGCATTGCCGAGGCTTACTCCAGAGGGCAGATGCTTGTTGAAGTGATGCCTGAGTGGAGGGAAAAATTCCTTGAATTGTACGAGCGTATCGTTGGGCTTGCGAAATGAAAGAACTTGTGATTATCAGCGGCAAAGGCGGGACAGGCAAGACAAGCCTGGTGGCCGCCTTCGCGTCTCTGACTGAAAAAAAGGTTTTGTGTGACGCCGATGTCGACGCGGCGGACCTTCACCTCATCATGAATCCGATCGTGAAGGAAAGCCATGAATTCCAAAGCGGACACGACGCGATCATCAATGCGGAAAAGTGCACCCAGTGTGGCCTCTGTCGTGATCTTTGCCGCTGGAATGCCGTCCGGGAAGATTTCACGATCGATCCTATCGACTGCGAAGGCTGCGGCGTCTGCGTCTATTTCTGCCCGGAAAGGGCCATCGACTTTCCCACCAAGACCTGCGGGGAATGGTACGTTTCCGACACCCGATTTGGACCGATGGTCCATGCCCGCCTGGGCATTGCAGAGGAAAATTCAGGAAAACTTGTCGCCCTCGTAAGGCAGGAAGCCAGGAAAATTGCGGAAGCAAGCAACGTGGACCTGATACTGACCGACGGCCCCCCAGGGATAGGTTGCCCGGTAATCGCTTCTTTGGGCGGAGCCAGTGCCGTTCTCGTCGTCACGGAACCGACCGTCTCCGGAAGACACGATATGGTGAGGGTAGCCGAACTGGCGGATTTTTTCAGGGTTCCGGTCATGGTTTGTGTGAACAAGGCTGATCTCAACCCTGATTCCGCTTATGACATCGAGAGATTCTCAGAGGAAAAAAACTACGCCTTCGTAGGCGCGATCCCCTTTGATCCGGTTTTCACGAAGGCGATGATTCTGGGCCGGACTGTCATCGAGCACGAGGACCACGCAAAGGTCTCTGCAGCGCTTCGGGAAATCTGGCAGAAGGTTGCTTCTCATATGGATTAGAGATATGGAGTAGTGCGACTCGTCCAAATCCGGGACTCCATCCTCGAGATTGAGAATGTGGACATTCTGGACGGTACGCCCCTTCTTGACATCAAACCCTATGTCCCTGAATTCGACCACCATGTCAGGGGTCGCATCGGGTGGCTGGAAAAGGCTCTCGGGGAAATCGAGGAGAGGAGATCCGATGCCGGGTTCGGTGATTGCGAATGAGAAGAAGGCGAGTCAGATCTCGGCATCCTTCAGATAAAACTGGAACTTGTAGGAACCGAGTTCGACGGTGTCGAAATCGTTGAGTTGCACGCTGCCTTTGATCACCCTTCCGTTCACTTTGAGCTTGCTCATCCCCCCGGCAAATGAAATCACATAGCCTGAAGGCCTGCGGCTTATAGTGGCCGCCGTGGGAGCCATGAGCAGGCCGGAGAGCTTTATCTCCGAGGTGTTTGCCTTGCCGAGTCTAGTGAGTTTCCTGGTCAGATCGAGGTCGCCGAGCCCCGAACCGTCGATGAAGCTCAACACCCCGATTCTCTCCGGGACCTTCGGCACCTGCAGCGTCAATTTCTGCTTGGACAACAACGCCCTTTGCTTGGCCGTATCCAGTACCACGGTCTTGTCCAGAGGAAGCCCCGTTGTCAACGTTTCAAGCTCGACCTCGTCCGAATCCGAGGCCAAGAAAAGGATGACGTGCTTGCCGATGATAATGTTGTCTCCATGAGCGAGCCTGTGAGAGACCACCTTCTCTTCGTTTACGAAGGTCCCGTTGGTGCTCTGAAGGTCGGTCAGAACGTAGCTGGATCCCACCTTGTCAATCCTGGCATGAAACCCGGAGACTGCCAGATTGTCAATGACGATCGCATTCCCACCGTCTCGGCCGATGGTGATGCTATCCTTCTCAAACGAGTGTTCGTTGATCACCTGTTTGTTAAAGGTTAGAAGCAACTTGGCCATGCTTTCCACCCTTGGAGTCCCTTTGGACTGCCTGGAATAAGTAATAAAACACAGGGGAAAACCTCAAGGTCAACGCCTTCTAAAGGCCGAACCCCTTTCGGATTCTGCCAAGAGCAGCAAGTGTATCCGCAAGAACACCGCCTGCTTTTGAAACCACCCCCTGCCGTGCCTGACGTTCCTTGTCCTCAACAAACACACTGACCACGGTAGTATTGTCGTGGCCGCCCCTGCTGAGAGCAAGATCTATGAGGTGCTTGCAAAGCAGTTCCGGATCTTGTTCGTCTCTCGCCAACCCGAGGATTTCCTCGTCATCGGCCAGATCGGTCAACCCGTCCGTGCAGAGCACAAAGCGATCTCTCCCCGAAGGCGCAATTTCAAAAACCTCGGGTTCCACATGCTCCGAAGAGCCGAGGTTCCTTGTCAGGATATGTCTGAGGGGGGACTGGGCAGCTTCTTCCTCCGTCATCACACCCATCTCGATATGTTCTGAAACAATGGTGTGATCTCGGGACATCCTCTCAATGCCCCCGTCCCGCACCATGTAGACTCGGCTGTCGCCGACGTTGGCGACAACAATGAGGCCGGGCTTTACCAGAAGGGCTCCGATGGTTGTTCCCATGCCGCTGTATTGCTCATGTTGCACGGCCATCTCGTAAATAACCCTGTTGGCAAGCCGGATGCTGCTCAGAACATAATTTCCGACCTTGCTGAGGGAGGCCTCGGGGTATCCAAAAAGCTCATCTTCCGGCGTGTCCCCCTCAAACCATTTCCTAAAACTCTGCGCAATGATTTCCACGGCCACCCGGCTGGCCACCTCACCTGCCAGGTGTCCTCCCATGCCATCGGCGACGATGTAAAGGCCCAGGGAAGACTGGATCGAAAAAGCATCCTCGTTGCCTTCTCTCTGCAAGCCGACATCGGATAATCCCGAAGCTCTAACCTCCAAGTTGATTCCTCTTCGTTCTGGTTTGATAACTCATTTTACCCCTGCCTGCAGCCTCCTGTCGTCCGAACTTCTTTTCCGCCTCTGCTCAATTTTGAAAGCCAGCAACTTCAAAACTTTGGCCATCTGACCGGCTGTTTTGAACCTTTCATTGGGATCCTTTGCCAGAGCCTTGTCGACAATCTGTTCGCAGGCTTGGGGAATCCCCGGATGAAAGGTTTTCAGCGCCGGCTGCTTGATCTGCGTGATCTGATACAGCAGCCCGCTCAGATTGTCGCCTTGAAAAGGCAATTCGCCCGTCAGCAATTGGTAGAAAAGGACTCCAAGAGAGAAAATATCGGAGCGCAGGTTTACCTTTTGCCCCATAATCTGCTCTGGAGACATGTAGTTCGGCGTTCCCAGAATAACACCTGTTCTAGTTCTCGACGAAGAGATCGCTCTCGCAATTCCAAAATCCGTAACCTTGACGCCCCCGCTCTTGAGAAGCCGGATGTTGGCCGGCTTGATGTCGCGGTGAATCACATCCGCCTCGTGCGCAAAATCAAGAGCTTCGGCCACATTCGCCACAACATGGATCACCTTTTTTAAGGGGAGGAGATTGTTCTTGGAAACGAACTTCTCCAGATCATCGCCTTCGAGATATTCCATAGCCATATAGGTCAGGTCTTGATCCTCACCTATGTCATGGATCGTTACAATGGATGGATGGGAGAGGCGGCCTGCAATCTCGGCTTCCCTGAAAAATCTTTCCTTGATCTCCTGGATCACGTCATCATCAAACTCATCCAAAAATCGAATGGTCTTGATGGCAAGAAGGCGGTTGATCTTGGGATCCAACGCCTTGTAAACAAGACCCATCGATCCCTTCCCGAGAACCTCCAGGATTTCGTAGCGTCCTATCCTCTTCACTTCTTCCAGGGGAGTCCCGCTTGGGATGTTTGCATCCAGTGTGACGTGGCTTCCGAGGGTGGAGGTTTTCATCACCTCATGGAGCCTGGGAATGCGGAAAGTGAGATCTCTGAAAGCCCCGTCTCTTGAGATATACTCATACGCATCAAGAGCCTTGCTGAAAAATCTTTTTTTCTCGTACTCCAGCCCGACATTGTAAATCAGATCCTTCGTCTCTCCGTCAAGAGGTAGTTTGCAGAACTTTTCAAGGGCAAGATCCAGGAGTCCCTGACTTTGAAAACTCTGACCGATCGCCCGGTCGGCCGCTTCAGAATCCCAGTTTGCCTGAAGAGAAACAAACCGCCGCCAGATCGTCGTAAAGGCGTATATCGCGATGATCGCCGCGCCAAAGGATGCTATCATCACCCAGACATCGAGACGGGCAAGGACAATAGCCTGCACTCCGAGTGCCAGAGCTACCAGGCCGGCGGCGCCTCCCAACCTGCGGATTTCGCCCATCCTGGGAAAGAAAAAGGCACAGAGGGCGCCCAGAATCAGTATGGCCAAAGTTTCCACGTGTCTCAGAAAGGAAGGCCTGGAAACAAAAGAACGATTCAAAATGCTATCCAGAACACCGGCGTAGAATTGACTCTCACCAACAGCCCCCCACAAAGGCGTACTAATTCTTTTCCCTCCTTTCAGGTTGAAACCGATGAGGACGATCTTCCCTTGCAGGGAGGGCAGATCCCGCCCCTGAAAAAGGTCGGCAAAGGTATATGTGGAAAACCGGTCTCCTTTGCGAGTGAACTTGATGAACTGATGCCCTTTCCAAAGGGGGATGTCGAAATCTTTGAGCCTAATGCGATTTTCGGCGGCATTGATTTCCCCTGCCGGCAAATCGATATAGGCGGCGGCAAGCCTCAAGGGGAAAGAAGGGATGAGAGAACCTTGGAATGAAATGAACGCCGCGTTCGATATCCCTGACCCGAACTCGTACAGTGAGTCGATCCCGTGGCCGAAGCCCAAGGCGGCCTGAGCCAGTTCAGGAAAGGGAAGATAAACATTCTTCACCTCAAATTCTTCCTGCGCTGTGGCGGAAAATGCGTTTTTTTTCAACGTGTGTTGGGCCAACAGGGATTGGGGTCCGACCGGCGGCTCTTTCTGACCAGGTGGCATCGGACCGACGACGGGAACTACGACGTTTCCCGCTTTTCTCACGCTCTCGACCAAGAGGCTGTCTCCGTCAAGCCTCTGCACCATGGCCTGCAGGTTCTCCTCGATCCAGGCCGTGACTTTTGAAGGCTTCTCGCTCAGGGCGTGAGAATCGAGTCTTGCAATAAAGGACTTCAGTTCACCCAACGGCAGGTCGTTCTGCTTTTCAAACAAGGGGAGGTTGAGTCCAACGGCTCTCACCCCCCTTTCTTTGAGCAGATCGATCATCTCTGCGAGCCTGTCTCTTGGCCAGGGCCATGAACCCATCCTTTCGATGTTCATGTCATCAATTTCGATTAGAACGATTCTCGGATCAGCCATCCCCTCCTTGGCGGTCAGTCTCACCATCCACCCGTAGGAAAAGCGATCGAGTTTTCCCATCCATGAACCGGATTGAAACGTGAGCCCGGCAAAAAAAAGAGCAAGAAGGAAAGATGCCGCGGAATTCAGAGTTAAACTTTTTTTAACCATACGTAGTCAAAGCAAACGCAAAAGAAACGAAAGAGATAAAATATATATCAAAATAATTTGTTATTGTCAAATAAAAACAGGGGATTAAAACGCGGGTTGATTTTATGGGAAGCCCTCAGGTTTGGATCTCGTATTGCTCCACATGCATCCCTTCCCTCTCACAAATCGTGATGCGTCTGTTGATCCGCCTTTCCAGGTCCATGATCGATTCTTGTTCTTCCTCCTTCAACATTCGCGCTATCTCCGGGTGCACATTCACCAGGAGTTCTTCTGAATTCGCCGTGGCTATCGACTCCCTTTCAATATCCCTGAAAAGCTCATAGCAAATGGTTTTTCGCGACTTCAGGGAACCCCTTCCCTCACAATAAAAGCAGGGTTCGCTCAGCAGGCGGCTCAGATTCTCCCTGGTCCTTTTTCTTGTCATTTCGATCAACCCCAGCTCGGACATTTTGAGAATGTGGGTTTTCGCCTTGTCTTTGCTCAGGGCTTCCTTGAGCGCGGTGAAGACGCGCTCCCTGTTGGCTTTCTTCTCCATGTCGATGAAATCGATCACGATCAGGCCGCCCAGATTTCTCATCCTGAGCTGGTATGCGATCTCTTTAACCGCTTCCAGATTGGTCTTCAGGATGGTTTCTTCCAGATTCCTTGATCCGACATAGCTGCCGGTGTTGACATCGATCGCAGTGAGCGCTTCGGTCAACTCTATCACGATGGAGCCACCCGATTTCAGCCAGATTTTTCTTTCAAGGGCCCGGGAAATCTCCATCTCAATTCCGTGGAAGTCAAAAATGGGATCCTCCCCTTCGTACAGCTCCACGGAGTATTTTAGGCTCGGCGCGAAAGTTTCAATGAACTCCATGACACGGTCGTATTCCTCCCTGGAATCGATGATCAACCGGTCCACTTCTCTTGTGAAAAGATCCCGCACGGAACGCAAACAGATGCCGAGGTCTTTGTACAAAAGCCCGATCCCCGTGACCTTGGTCATTCTTTCCTGAACGGTTCCCCACAGTTTCATGAGGAAGTCCATTTCCGATTTGAGCTTGGCCCTGTCCGCCCCTTCGCTTGCAGTCCTTACAATCAGCCCTAGATGCCCCTGTCTTGTTTCCTGAGCCAGCGCTCTAAGCCGCTCCCTTTCTTCAGGATCCTCGATCCGGCGGGAAACCCCGATATGATCCACGTTAGGCATGAGAACCAGATGTCTGCCCGGCAGGGAAATGTGGCAAGTCAGGCGTGCCCCCTTGGTGCCGATCGGCTCCTTGGCCACCTGCACCATAATGTCCTGGCCTTCATGCAAAAGTTCCTCGATGTTGAAGGGAATGGAAGGAAATGATTCCTGGATGGCCTCGTCTCGATCATCCTTCCGGTTCTCTTCGTCGTGGTTCGGATTGTTGCGCAACATGATCCGTTCCAGGTCCAGAACATCATGGTGCACGTCGGTCACGTAAAGGAAAGCGCTGCGATCGAGCCCGATATCCACAAAGGCGGCCTGCATCCCGGGAAGCACCCTGACAATCCTTCCCCGGTAGATATTTCCCATGAGTTCTTGCCCGGTTTTGCGCTCAATGTGGAGTTCCACGACCACTCCGTTTTCCACAAGAGCCACTCGTATTTCGTGCGGTCTCGCATTGATAATCAGTTCATTTGCCATGACCACTCCTCACTGTTTTCGGCCACGGAGTCACGCAACCACCTCACCCGTTTTGACCACCCTCAGGATGTCCTCATCACCCAGCCGGAAGACGCTTTTCATGATATCCGCGGGTTTGAGTTCCGGGCCTGGGATGTGGTTCAACACCAGGAGCACCCTGCCGGATTCGAGAACTTCCATGGACTTGACAAGGGGCCTTGCATCAATGAGCTTTTCTCCCTTTTTCCCTTTCTTCAGGACTGGAAAGCCCTGAGACCGAAGAAACGTGGTCACGGCTGAAATGCCGATTCCCACTCCATTCAGAGCGATCTCATAGCTGCTCTCCGTGAGTCGTGGACCTTTCGCTTCCATTGCCGTTTCCTCCAGCGACAGGATTCGAATTCCTGAAGGAAGCTGCTCCGCCAGCCTGGCGCGGATGGCTGAGGCGGAATCCGAATCGTAAACCTGAATGTCCACGGTCTCGTGGAGGCTCTCTGTACCCACAGGCAAAGCGGCTGCAAAGGAAAGTTTCGGCATTGGGTGATAGCCGGCCGAATACACAAGGGCGATATGGGCTCTTCTCAGAGCCCGGATGAAGAGGCGAGCCAGTTCCAGGTGACTCAGATGTCGCATGGGGCCTGTTTTGCAGAAGGCAATGCGGCATCTTTTTGCGGGCCGCGAAGGAGGAACACGCCTCTCTGAAACCGCTGCTTCCCAGTTCGTGCAGAGCACCGGACCAGTCGAATCCTGTTCGCAAACGCCACAAGACAGGCAACCTTCCCGGCAATCCGGAGTCTCTGTTTCCTCCAGCGCCTTTTGTCGTTCCTCCAAAAGAAAAGCCTTGGTAACGCCTGACTGGATGTGGTCCCAGGGGAGGATCTCGTCAAGGCGCCTTTCCCGGTAGAGATAGAAGCAGGGGTCCAGACCCGCTCCACTGAAGGCTTGGGTCCATAGCGGCAAAGCGAAGAGTTCGCTCCATGCATCGTATCTTGCCCCTGTTTTCCAGGCACGGATCAGGACCTCCGTCAACCGACGGTCGCCCCTGGAAAAAATCCCTTCCAGCCAGCTCATTTCGGGCTGATTCCATTTCAGACGCACCCGGCTGCTTCTTAGAGCGCTCCGGATGAGATCAATTCTTCTTCGGCTTTCGTCCAGCGAAAGTTGAGGCATCCACATGAAAGGGGTGTGAGCCTTGGGAACAAAAGCGGCAACGCTCGCATTCACCCTTCCCCTTCTGCCGCTCCTTTTTGAAACCTCTTTGGCCAAGCCCACCATATCCAGGAGATCCTGTTCCTGTTCTCCGGGCAACCCGATCATGAAATACAATTTGATCAGTTCCCAGCCGGCTTCAAAAATTTTCCCCGCCATGCCCAGGATTTCGTCGTCTGTGAGTTTCTTGTTGATGACTCTTCTGAGCCGGTCATTTCCTGCTTCGGGCGCCAGGGTAAAACCCGTTTTTCGCACTCTCTTGATTTCTTCAAACCATGCAGGATCCAGGCTGTCCACACGGAGGGACGGAAGGCTGAGAGCAACCCTGCCTTGCGACTGGGTGTCCATGAGCGCCTTAAGCAGCGGTCCCAGGCATCCATAGTCTCCTGAACTCAAAGAAAGCAAGGAGAGTTCCTCGAAACCGGTACATGCCAGGCTCCCGGCCGCGCTCTCCACGACGGAACCGGGCGCCCTTTCCCTCACCGGCCTGTAAATCATCCCCGCCTGGCAAAACCGGCAGCCCCTGGTGCACCCTCTGGCAATCTCAATGGCAAGACGGTCATGCACGAGTTCGGCAAAGGGAACAATCTGGCGTTCATGGGGTGGATATTGGTTGATGTCAGGAATGATTGCTTTGGTTACTTTCGTATAACCGTTCACCTTTGGCTGTACGGCATCGATGGTTCCATCCGAGTGATAGGAAACATCAAAAAATTCGGGAATATACATGCCCCGGATTCGGGACAGTCGGACCAGAACCTCCTCTTTCGGCAGTTTGTGTCGCTTTGCCTCTCGTACCGCCTCGCAGAGTTCAAGAACCCCTTCCTCCCCGTCCCCCACCAGGATGGCGTCAAATATTGCGGCAAAAGGCTCGGGGTTGAAGCAGGCCGGTCCGCCTGCAATGACCAGATGGGCCATGTTCTTTCTCTCCCGGGCCAGGAACGGGATTCCCCCGAGATCCAACATGGTCAGCACGTTGGTGAGGGAAAGCTCGTGCTGCACGCTGAAGCCCACAATGTCGAAGTCTGCCAGAGGTCTGCTCGACTCCAGCGAGCATAGCCTCAAGCCCCGTTCCCGCAGTTCTGTTTCAAGGTCTACCCACGGGCAGAACACCCTTTCCGCAGCCACCCAGTCCTGCCGGTTCAAAATATGGTAAAGAATTTTCAAGCCCAGGTGGGACATGCCTACTTCGTAGACGTCAGGAAAAGCCAGGGCTATGGAAACATCAATGGTATGGGGATCCTTCTTGATGGTATGAATTTCTTCTCCCACATACCGGCTTGGCCGCTGAATCCTGGAAAACCATTGACAGTCAAACAAGGGCATGATTCCTGATGATCCAATGGGGACATCGCACATAGCGGAAGTGTAGTCTAGGACTCCCTAGCTGGCAAGCCGATTTTCGCCGGCGGCTCTCTGCAGCCCAGTGCGGTTCAGCGCGCGGGGCTTTCATGAACCTTGGTTTGGCGAACGATGGAGGCACACGATGACTTCCGCACCCCCTTCCGGGTGGTTTCGGCCCGCCACAGTACCCTTCAACCCTTCGACAATGCGCCTCACCGTAGCTAAACCGAGGCCCGACCCACCTTCCTTGGTCGTGAAAAACGGCGTAAAGAGGTGGTTGAGCGCCTTTGCCGAAAAGCCTGCCCCGGTGTCACGGATCGTGATTCGAGCCTCTTCTTTGACTGCTCCCTGATGATGCGGGGATTGAATGATTTCGGCACTCACATAGAGTGTCCCACCCCGGCTCATCGCTTCGGCGGCATTGAGAAAAAGATTCCAAAGGATCTGTTTGACTTGCTCCGGATCCGATTGAATTCTCAAGTTATCTTCGAAATCCGTTTTTACGAAGAGATTCCCTGTCCACTTGTTGCTGTTCTTGAAGAGCTCGAGAGAGTCCATGATCAATCGACTCAGATCAAATTCCTGGAACGTCGCCTCCTTGGGCCTCGCAAATACAAGGAAATCACTGATCAGACTGTTGAGCCGGTTGATCTCCCTCAAAACAATGTCCATGAGCCTGTTCCTGACATCATCCATGTCCAGGCTTTCCTTGAGCATTTGAATCGAACCGCTGATGGAGGCCATGGGGTTTCTGATTTCGTGGGCTATCGCCGCTGCGAGCTGGCCGATCAAGGCCAGCCCTTCCACCCGTTTCATCTCCTCTTCGATTCGCTTGAGTTCCGTAACATCTTGAAAAAACAGGATTTGGCCGCCTGCACCGCCGCCGGGCAAATTAAGCGGGGAAAGAGAACCCCGAAGAAACAAGGTTGCACCGTCCTGCCTCAGAAAAGGGAGGTCAAAAAAACTGCCTGCCCTCGCCTTTCCGCGAAAGGCCTTCTCAGGATCTTTTTCCAGATGACCGTTCAAGAACGGCATGAGGTCTCCAAGGTTTTTGCCGATCGCCTCGCTGGAATTGATGCCGAAAATCACCTCTGCACCGGGATTGAAAAGAATGATCGACCCCCGATCGTCCAGGGTGATCAATCCCGACGTGATGCTTCGGATAATCCATTCGTTCAGGGCCTCCAGCTTGGCGATGTCGGCCTGCCTTTCCTTGAGCTCAACCCGGCTTTTTCTCGCCAGTTCCGAGGGATAGCTGCTCAAGAAAGCCACGAGGTAGAAGGCGGCGATGTTGACCAAAATGAGGTAAAAAATGTAGGAACTCTGATACGCCGCAGCGTAGTCGACGCGACTCCCCAAAGGGGCGATCACACCGTAGTAGTGGAGGTCCAGCAGCAATCCATAGAGGATGCTGCAGCAGGACGCCGTGATCATTCCCCCTTTACGGTAAAGGATGATGCTGCCGTTGATGATGGTGAGAAGGTAGAGGAAAGAAAAGATGCTTTCAATGCCTCCGGTTGTGTAAATGATCGCCGTGACCACCACCGTGTCCATGACAAGCTGCCCGTAAGCGAAAGCGACAAGGTTGTGAAGTCGTTTCAGAAGAACGGCGTAAAGAAAGGTCAAGAAAGAGAGGGAAGCAATAAGGAAGGAAGGGTAGAGCTGAAGGGTGCCTCATCCCGTGTCGT
>JAWOJI010000254.1:0-6290 GCA_046481735.1 Desulfatiglandales bacterium
ACCCAGAGCGCCTCCTGTCAGTCGCGTCAGGCGATCAGAAGGGCGGTCAAGGAAAACCCGGGCGCTCTGACGGCCGCGGTGGGATGCTATGCCCAGGTTTATCCCGAGCACCTCGCGGAAATCCAGGGGCTTGACCTGGTGGCGGGAAACCGGGCGAAGCTGCGACTGCCCGAACTCCTCGATCTCCGGGAAAGGGGCGCCTTGCCTTTGCTTCCGGCCGACGATGATTTTCCCTCCCACACCTTCCCCGATCACCTGCCTGTTTCGGATCGAACGCGAGCCATGCTCAAGGTTCAGGACGGATGTGATTCCTTTTGCAGTTACTGTATTGTACCCTATGCCAGGGGACCTGTGCGGAGCCTCGAACCGCCGAGGGTGATCGCAAACCTCAAAGCCCTCTCCGATAGGGGGTACAAGGAGGTCGTGCTCACGGGCATTCACCTGGGACGATACGGTACGGACCTCAACACTTCTACATTTCTTAAAGACTTGCTGGCGCTCATCGGGGGAGAAGAACTACGCCCGAGGATAAGGCTTAGCTCCCTGGAGCCGAAAGAGATCAGCCGGGAACTCATCGAAATGGCCGCCTCGGAGCCCTGGCTGTGCCGCCATTTTCACATCCCGCTGCAGAGCGGCGACGATCGCATCCTGAAAAGAATGAACCGGAATTACACCAGTCAGGACTTCAGGCTGCTCGTTGAAGCGATCCACGCAAGGGTTCCCCTTGCAGCGATCGGTGTAGACATTCTGGCAGGGTTTCCGGGGGAGGATGAAAAAGCCTATCTTGCCACCTATAACCTGGTGAAAGACCTCCCCGTGTCCTACTGTCATGTCTTTCCCTTTTCTCCCAGGAAGGGAACTCCGGCATGGACATTCCCGGACAAGGTCCCTGTCCGGGAAATCAGAAAAAGGGCAGTAGGGCTCAGGTCCTTGGGGGAAGAAAAGCGGAAGGCTTTTTATGAATTCTGCGTGGGCAAGACATTCGATGTCCTTTCCGAAGGATGGGACCAGAAGGGACTCCTGGTCAACGGCCTGAGCGACAACTACGTTCCTGTAAGCTTTCCGTCGTCAAAACTTTCTCACAATGAAATGGTCCGTGTGCGGATAGAGAGGGTCGATGGGAAGATGGTGCACGGGGCGCGGTGCACGGGACACGGGGAAATGCAGGAAAGAAAAGAGCCTAATGAAATAGGTTAGCGAGCCTTGTACCGTGCACCTTTGGACCTTGTGCCTTCGGCCGGCCTCATCCCAGGATGACCCTTGCATCCAGCACCTGGGCTCCTTCACCCTCCTGGAAAACCATGACAGGGTTGATGTCGATTTCCTGGATCTGATCCCAGTCGACCACGAGCCGGGACAACCTGACCAGCAGGTCGGCCACTGCGTGTTTGTCCGAGGGCTTTGCCCCCCGAATGCCGGATAACACCTTGTTGCCCCGGATTTGGTCTATCATTTGTGCCGCCGTTTCATGGCTGAAAGGGGCGACCCTCCAGACCACGTCTTCGAGGGCTTCCACAAAAATCCCCCCCAATCCAAAGAGAATGATCGGCCCGAAACAGGGGTCTCTTTTTGCACCCAGAATCAATTCTTTACCCTGGTCCACCATCGGCTGCACAAGGACCTCGGTTTCTTTTCCACCAAGGGAGAGAAAGTGCTGAAAGGCTGCGTTGATTTCTTCATCAGAGTCCAGGTTGAGTCGAACGGCACCCTGGTCGGTTTTGTGCGATATGTGAGGGCGGTTGATCTTCATAGCCAGGGGGCGATTCCAGCCCCTTCTGAACTCGAGGGTCTGTGATAGGCTCTTCGCTACCCGGAAGGGGGGCAGCGAAAAATCGTAGGATTGAAGAAGTTCGAGGGATTCTTCGAGGAAGAGGAAGTTTCTACCCTGGGCAGCTTCCAATATCTTGACCGCCTTTTCCCGCTCAATCCCTTCCGGGGGGGATGATTCCATGGGTTCGAACTTTCGGGACGCCCAACGATAAGAAAGGGAAAGGGCGCGCATGGCATTTTCCGGGGCTGAAAAAATGGGGATTTTCAAACTCTTCTTGAGGTAATCCTTTTCTGAGGCCTCCGTAAGCACAAAGGTCGCGACAGGCTTGTGATACTGGCCTACAAGGTGTTCCACCTTCTTGAACAGCTCTCTGGACGCCTCCTGCTCATACCCCCGGCGGTAGCCGTGGCCGAGGAGCACGCCGTCCACATCGTCTCTCTTGAGCATTTCTTCGACGATATACTCGTAGAACTCCAGTTCAAACAGGTCGCCGAGGTCGAGTGGATTCTGGAGCCGAATCACGTGGGCCCTGAAGCGGCTTTCGAATTTCCTCAGGAAATCATCGGGGAACTGGGCCAGGCGAAACCCGTAATAGGCGCAGGCGTCGGCGGCAATCACTGCATGCCCGCCCGATCTCGAGACTACGGCCAAACGATTTCCCGTAAGAGGCGGCATGGTTTGCGACTTGATGTAGTCCATGGCATCATCGAGGGTGTTTATGCGTATGCACCCGGCCTGCTCGAGGGCGTCATTCACTACCCTGTCGTCAGAAAAAAGAGCGGCGGTGTGAGACTGGGCGATGCGCGCACTGGCCTGAAAGCGGTTGGATTTGTAAACGAGAATCGGTTTTTCGGATTTCGAAGCGATCTCCACGAATCTTCTTCCGTCGGTGAATCCCTCCAGGTAGAGGAGGATGATCTTGGTACCCTTGTCATGGATCAGGTAGGAGAGAAGATCGTTTTCGTCCACATTCAGCTTGTTGCCGAGAGAGACGAATTTATTGATTCCGATGCTCTCGTCCGCCAGGAAGTTGAGATAGCTGAGACCCACCCCGCCGCTCTGAGCCAAAATGGAAACAGGTCCCAGAGTGAGGTCAGATCGCAAGGGCATGAAGGGGAGGGCGAGGCCGTTTTCAAAATTGGTCACACCGATTCCGTTCGGGCCGATAAATCGAATCCCGTATTTTCGGGCGGTTTCCCGGCATGCTTCTTCCAGGGGCTTTCCCTCTTCGCCCATTTCCGAAAACCCCCCCGACTCGATGACCGCATGCCGGATGCCCTTGCGGCCGCACTGTTCCAGGATGCTCGGGATGGTCCTGGCAGGTGTAAGAATCACCACGAGATCGATCCGACGGTCGATCGCATCCAGGGAAGTTTGTATCCTCTGGCCGAAGGCAACCCCCTCTCGCAGCCCTATAGGCAGGATCTCGCCTTCATAGCCGAAGGACAGGCAATTCTGAACGATATTTTTCCCGAGGTTGGCTTTGTCCGGTGACACACCGACGACGGCAATGTTGTCAGGGTAAAAAAAAGTGGAGAACTGCTCATGCTTTTCCATCAGCCTTTTTCCCTCCTCACCTTTCTCGCTCTTTCTTTCCAACCCCTTTCTTTCCTGCCTTTTTGCCTGGACCGGTCCGGGTCCCTCCCGGCCTCCAGGACAAAGGAACCCGGGGTGAAATCGGCAGCAGGGGGCGGTTTCTCCTTCTTGGCCCTTGCCGCTTCCAGGGCTTGGCGGACCTCCTCTGTCACAGGGGGGCCCACGATGCAGCGGGCAGGGATGCAATCCGTCAGGAAAAGTTCGCCAAAGGAATGAAACACAACCCCTTCCTCGTGGGCGAGGGCGGTTGCGATCTTGAGAACCACAGGGTCTTGATCGCGTCTTTGGGCCATCCTCAAGGCCATAGCACGGTCCGGGGATAGGACCAGAGAGCCGGTGGAGGTGAGACCCTTTTCCATCACGTGGGGATGGGCCCGTTTCCGTAGGCCTGAGAAAAGGATTTTGGGGACCACCGGCTTGGGTCCACAAAGGTCCAGCCGCCACCGCCTCTCCTCGGCTCTGACCCGTTTTCCTTCCCATTCGAAAAGCTCGCGATCTTTTCCCGTGAGCACTTCGCGCAAATGGATTTCTCTGACATAACCCCACCCCGGTTCTTCGTGCCAGGCCCGGAGGATCTCCCTGAAGGACAGCCAGCCCTCCTTGTCAGGCACGAGCCCGAACTCATCGGGCCTGTGGCCGAGCATGTAGAGGAGGAAACGGGAAAGGTCGTTAATCCTGATTTGGGTTTTCTTTTTCACCTCAGCATCATGGCCGGCAACAGAAGGGCGAGCTTGGGAAAAAGGGTAACCATGAACACAACAGCGAAAATAGCAAGCAGAAAAGGGGCAACCCCTTTGAAAATGGTTTCCACGGGAACATCCCTCGCCACCCCTGCCACAGTGAAAATGTTGAGCCCCATGGGCGGGGTGATCAGGCCGGCTTCCATCATAAGCACGGCGATGACACCGAACCAGATGGGGTCGAAATGAAGGGTGAGGATGATCGGGAAGATCACCGGCATGGTGAGCACCATCATGGAGATGGCGTCGAGGAAGCATCCCAGAAAAAGGTAAACGACAATAATGATCAGGAGAATCAGGTAACGGGAGACGTCCAGCCCCGCAACCCAGGTGGAAGTGACCATGGGTATCGTGGACAGGGCCAGGAAGTAGCTGAACACGTTGGCGCCCGCCACGAGAAAAAGCACCATCACGGAAATCCTCACCGCTTCCTGCAAAGCTTCTTTCAGGGTTGTGATGTTGAGTTTTCTCTTGAAGAGAGCCACGACGAATAGCATGGTGGCGCCTATGGCGCCGGCCTCCGTGGGGGTAAAAAAGCCCATATAGATCCCCCCCATCACGATGATGAAAATGGACAGTGGCTCCCATATATCCACAAGGGACGAGATCTTCTCTTTCCAAAGGACCGGTTCGGGGCTCGAAGGGGCAAGGCGCGGGTTGAGCTTAACCAGCAAAATGACGACGAAGATGAAGGCCAGGGCCAGAAGCAGTCCAGGCACGACGCCGGCAATGAGCAGCCTTCCAATGGATTGCTCGGTGAGCATGCCGTAGACCACGAAACCGATGCTCGGCGGGATCAGAAACCCGAGGGTTCCTCCGGCGGCAACACTTCCCGTGGCCAGGCTCATGTTGTAGCCGAATCGCTTCATCTCAGGAAGCGCCACCGTTCCCATGGCCGCGGCGGTGGCCACCGAAGAGCCGGAGACGGCTGAAAACCCGGCGCAGGCGCCGATGGTAGCGATGCTCAACCCTCCCGGGAGGCGGCGAAGCCACTTGTCGAAGGTCCTGTAAAGTTCCCGGGTCATTCCAGAGCTTCCGGCAAAACCTCCCATGACGATAAACAGGGGAATCACGGTATAAGGATAGTACGCGGAGACCTCATAAGTCGTCCGGGCCAGCACCGGCAGGGCCGCCCCGGCGGAGGTGAGATAGGTCAATCCAACAAAGCCCACAAAAAACATGGCAAAAGCGATGGGCATGCCGACGAAGAGAAGCATGAAAACGAGGCCGGTGCCAAAAACCCCGGTAAGAAACGGATCCATTACTCTTCCCTCGACAATTGCTTTATCGTCGCAAACAGGTCGATGCAGAGTTCCAGCCAGAGGAGAAAGGCGGCCACCGAAACGAGCAACTTGAAAGGCCGCTGCGGGACCCTGAGCATGTCAGACACGGCGCGTTCTTCCATGCCAACGACCCATCCCTGCCACGCGATCAGTCCTATGATGAACATGCTGAGAAGGATGGTTACGAGATCCAGGGCCAAATTCGCTCTTCTTGGGAGTCGGGATGTGAGCATGGTGACGCGCACGTGGCCCTTCACCTGATGGGTGTACGCGATCCCCAGGAGAATAAAGATGGCCAACATGTAGCTTGAAAGCTCCACTGTTCCGTAAATGGGCCGGGACCAGAGAGCCCGGCCCATCACATCCGTCGTTGTGAGGAGCATCATGGGAATGAGAAGGACCATCCCAAGATAGCTCACGTAAAGCGTCAACCGCTGGATCCACTCTTTTAGGGCATTGAGAGCATTCACTTCACGGATCCTTGCTACTTGGCATACTCCGGCGGGAAGGAGACAACCTCCACCCCGTGCTTTTTAGCTATTTCATTATAGGCCTTGACGGCCTCCTTGGCCGGAAGCCCCTTGTCCTCCAGGCCACCTACCCACTTCCTGGTCTCCTCCTGGAAAAGCTCGAACCATCGCGCTTCCTGATCGGCGGGCATCTTGTGAAGCTGCACGCCCTTGCTTTCGATCTCCTTCATCATGGTCTCATACACCTCTGCGTTGAGGCCGCCCGAGGTGCGGAAGGGATTTCCGCAGACTTCCATGATGATGGGCTTCAGATCGTCCGGGGTCGCCGCGGCGCTGGCCGAGGCGCCCGACCGCTCCGGCTGGTTCGACGCCCTGCGCCGGCGCCGCGGCGACGCGGAGGAGAAAGGTCGCCGCGCTCGGCGATCCGGCG
>JAWOJI010000154.1:0-13293 GCA_046481735.1 Desulfatiglandales bacterium
CTGGTTTGTTGGCTTGCGGTTTGTAAGGAAGGAAGACTTCGCAGCTCTGTGTGGTTCTGCTTAGTTCCTATGGTTGCAAATTAGTCGCATCAGACAGCAAAGTCAAGGGATAACTTCAATCTCTGGTTATATTACCTCCATTTGCCTTGCCCATTAGCAGGCTGTGGCCTCTGTGTGATCCAGGCCGGCGCCTGCCTTCAAGAGCTTTGAGGCAAAATCAAAGTCGAGGATGTCCATGCTCAGACCCACGTTCTTTCACATGGTCAGGCAATCGGTCAGGAGGGCCTGTCAAGGGCCGTTATCTGAAAAGAGGCTGATTCTCCCATTTTCCCCTCTCTCATTTTCCCGTCAGAAGCCAAACCGTATGCTGAATCCCGAGCCCCCCCAAAGGGGCGCACAAACAGGCGCATGTTTCACGATCACCGGTTGGCGGCAAACATAAGCGGGACGGTAGGGATGCCCATAGAAACGGGGAATCCGTCCATAGGCAGGCCTGTAATACTTGTGCACCACCCTGGGTTGCCCATGATGAACCACGACGGAATGTTTCTGGTAGCCATGCCGATCCACCCTGTACTTTCCCCCTGCCAAAGCGGTTCCGCTCCCCGCAACGAGGCAGAAAACCGCCAGAATTCCCAAAATCAACAAGAGTTTGTTTTTCATAGCCGAGTCCTCCTTTTCGCGTCTTTGATTTTTTAGACGCGCTGCCCGGCATTTCGTTTACATGAATTTCTTCACCAAAAAAAAGCCCCGCGTTTCTCTACGCGGAGCCGATCTTTCGAACCGATCGAGAATCACACTTTGAGTTCCAGATTGATCAGGGGGCCTTTCTGGAACCCGAAGGCGTCGAAGAACTTCAGCAGGTCCCGATCCCTCCAGTTCACCATGGTGTAAATCGTGTCGACTCCGACTTTCTTGAGGTTCGCAATCATTTCACTCATCAGCATCCTGGCGATCCCCCGCCTTTGATAGGCCGGATCAACACCGATCGTATCAATCCAACCGATGTTTTCCGGCACGCTGTATTCCCATCCGCTCGCATCTCCCAGGATGAATCCGACCACTTTCCCGTTCTCTTCCGCCACCAGCGATGCCATGGGCAAACGCTCTTCAGCAAGAGTCATTTTCATGAGCCAGTAATCCCATCTTGATTTGCCTAAGACTTTGGTGTCGATCGCCACAACGGCATCCAGGTCTTTCTGGTTCATCTTTCTCACAGTGGGCCTCTTTGACTTGGCAACCATGCTCCCCCCTCCTTTCTCTGAGTGGTGCAACCCCTTACCCCGTGCTTCTCTCAGGTTCTCTTCGAAGAACTTACCACTTGACCAGGGCGCTTCCCCAGGTCAAGCCTCCTCCAAAGACAGGCAGGCATACGAGATGGCCTTCCTGAACACTGCCGTCCCTGATCGCCTCATCAAAGGCAATGGCGCAGGAAGCTGAAGAAATATTGCCGTATTTGTGAAGGGTCACGTAGAATTTATCCATGGAAAGGCCAAGACTTTTCGCCATGGACTGAAACATCCTCAGGTTGGCCTGATGGGGAATCAGCCAGTCGATATCCTCGATTTTGACCTCGTTGTACTTCGCCGCTTCCTTGATGGATCCCACAAAATGACGAACTGCGACACGGAAGCTGGCATTGGCTTCGATCATGTTGAGGGTGTGGAGCTCTTTGTCCACGGATTCATGGGAAATGGGGGTCGTCCTCGACCCTCCTCCAGGGAGAAGCAAATCCTGACCGTTCTCTCCGTCTGTGTGGAGGTGAGTGGACAGAAGCCGGTGCCCGCCTTTTCCGCTCGATACGATGGCGGCTCCCGCCCCGTCCCCCCAAAGAATGCATGTCTTCCTGTCCTTCCAGTTCAGGGTTCGGGTCATGATTTCAGCCCCGACCACAAGCACCTTTTTTACCGCTCCTGTCAAAAGATACTGGGTTGCCACATTGAGCCCGAAGACAAATCCTGAACATGCCGCGCTCACGTCGAAGGTAACGGCCTGGGGGGCGTTCAACTTGGCTTGAAGCCAGTTGGCTGCGGAAGGGCAGCAGGTGTCTGGTGTGATGGTAGCGACAATAATCAAATCCAGATCCTCGGCCTTGAGCCCTGCCATCTCCAGGGCATTGAGGGAAGCCTCCTTCGCCAAATCGGACGTGTTCACGTCCGGATCGGCGACTCTTCTCTCTCTGACGCCCGTCCGGCTTGTGATCCATTCGTCAGTGGTATCGAGGCCCATTTTCTGCAAATCGAAGTTGTTGAGCACTTTCGGCGGGACATAGGATCCGGTGCCCAGGATTCTAATTTGATTCTTCATGCTTTCCTATTCCTCGCATGCAATCCCCAATTTCTTTTCTTTCGCGGCAATCGCCAGCCTGGTCTTGACAACCGTGTCCGGTGTCAAGCTGATGGAATCAATGCCGCATTCCACCAGGAATTCCGCGAAGTCGGGGAAATCGCTGGGCGCCTGCCCGCAGATGCCGATCTTCCTGCCCTTTTCCTTCGCCACCTTGATGACCTGTGAGACCAGCCTTTTCACAGCCTCGTTTCTCTCATCGTAGAGGTGCGCCACAAGGGAGGAATCCCTGTCAAGTCCCAGTGCCAGTTGGGTGAGATCGTTGGAGCCGATGGAGAAGCCGTCAAAGATCTCTGCGAATCGATCAGCCAAAATGACGTTGCTCGGAATCTCGCACATGACATAAATCTCGAGCCCGTTTTCTCCCTGCACCAATCCGAATGTTTTCATCAGATCGATTACTTTTTTCCCTTCATCAGGGGTGCGGCAAAAAGGCACCATCACTTTAATGTTTGTGAGGCCCACATCGTTTCTGGCGATTCGAAGAGCCTTGCACTCCAGCTCGAAGGCATCTTTAAAGGAGTCATCGTAGTAGCGGGAAGCTCCACGCCAACCGATCATCGGGTTGTTTTCCCGAGGTTCATAGAGGAATCCGCCCACCAAGTTCTCATACTCGTTGGTCTTGAAGTCGGAGAGACGAACGATCACGTCGTGAGGGTAGAACGCCGCAGCAATTCTGCTGATCCCTTCCGCCAGTTTCTCCACAAAAAATTTGATTTTGTCCTCATAAACAGCCGTGATCTCGTCTATCTTGTACACAACGCCGGCCACCTTCTGGTCGTTTTTCGCCATCTTCCTCAACTCCTCATAGTTGAGGAGGGCCATGGGGTGAATCCCGATGTGAGAATTGATGATAAACTCCTCTCTGGCCAGGCCCACCCCGTCGTTGGGAATAAGGCCCTGACCGAAGGCCTGCTCAGGGATGCCCACGTTCATCATGATTTTTGTGCGCGTCCTGGGCACCTCCTCCAGGTTCAGGGTTTGCACCTCATATTTGAGAAGCCCTTTGTACACATTGCCCGCCTCTCCCTCGCAACAGGAAACCGTGATCTCCTGGCCTTTCTTGATCACCTCATCCCCGTTGCCCGTGGCGATCACACAAGGAATGCCCAGCTCCCTGGAGACAATCGCGGCATGGCAGGTCCGGCCTCCCTTGTTGGTCACAATGGCGGAGGCGATCTTCATGATCGGCTCCCAGTCGGGATCCGTCATGCTCGTGACCAGCACATCGCCTTCTTTGAACTTGGCGATGTCCGCAGAAGCCTCAATGACATTGGCCACGCCTTGCCCGACCTTGCTTCCAACGGCCATTCCACTGACAAGAATCTCGCCCGTTTCAAGGAGGGAGTAAGTTTCGTAGGTGTTTGTGTTCTTCTGGGAATGGATGGTCTCGGGTCTCGCCTGCACGATAAAGAGCTGCCCCGTCCCCTCCATGACGCCGTCTCCATCCTTGGCCCACTCGATGTCCATGGGTTTGAAAAACCCTGCTTCCTTGCTGTAGTGGTCCTCAATGATACAACCCCACTCGGCCAGTTTCAGGATTTCCTCTTCCTCAAGAACATAGCGATGTCTCTCACTCAGGGTGACCGGCACGTTCTTGGTGGTAGCGTCGTCGGCCAGCGAATAAACCATCTTGATATCCCTGTCCCCCGGCTTGCGGCTGATGATCGCCTTTTTCCCCTGCTTAAGGGTTGGCTTGAAAACATAATACTCGTCAGGGTTCACCGTTCCCTGGACCACGTTTTCTCCAAGACCGTACGCGGCGGTGATAAAAATCACATCCTTGCATCCCGTCTCCGTGTCGATGGTGAACATGACGCCTGAGTAAGCGGAATCCGAGCGAACCATTTTCTGAACGGCAATGGAAAGGGAAACTTCTAATTGACCGAAGCCCTTGTCATGGCGATAGGATATGGCACGGTTGGTGAAAAGGCTTGCAAAACAGCGCTTGCAGGCGTCAAGGACGCTCATTCTCCCTCGCACGTTCAGGTAGGTATCCTGTTGCCCGGCAAAGGACGCATCAGGAAGGTCCTCGGCCGTTGCCGATGAGCGGATGGCCACATCCAGGTTGTCCAGGCCCTTCTGCCCGAATTCCTCGGCCAGCTTGTCGTAAGATAAATAGATCGCCTGAGTCAGGTCGGGCGGAAACTCGGCATGCCGGATCAAATCACGAACCTCCCTGCCCTTTCTCATCAGGTTGCCGAGGTCATGGGTGTCAAGCTCCTTCAGGATTTTCTTGATCTCGTCCTCGATGCCCGCGTAGCGCAAAAAATATCGGTACGCATAGGCCGTTATGGCGAAACCGTTCGGGATATTGATGCCATGGTCGTGGAGATTCCTGTACATTTCTCCCAGGGATGCATTCTTCCCTCCAACCATAGGAATATCCTCTATGCCGATTTCATTGAACCAGAGGATGAAGTTCTTGCTCTTATCGCCCGCCATGGCCCTTCTCCTTTGAAAGTGAGGGTAGTTGAAAGCTGTACTTTGCCGGGAAATCTTCTGATTTCAGCAAATAAGAGAGAATGATATCTACCACGGCAACGGGGTATTGTCAATTCACAAAATGTGGGCTACAAAGCTATGGGACCCCTTCGAACATCGGCCATTGATCAATGTCAAGGGATCCGGGAGGGAAAAGGAATTTTGAAACCGATTCGCAAGGGAAGAATCTACCTGGACCACAACGCAACAACCCCCCTCGACCCCAGCGTGTCGGCCGTCATGAAGGAGGTCATGGAGGAAGAGTTTGGAAACCCATCGAGCGCCTATTCTCTCGGAACAAGGGCGAAAGAACGGATCGAGCAGGCACGCCGGGATGTTGCCTGTCTTCTAGGGTGCGACCCTGACGAAGTGATCTTCACTTCAGGCGGAAGCGAATCCAACAATTGGGCCCTCAAGGGGATCATCGACCTCAAGAGACCCTCTGATTTCCATATCATCACCTCCGCAGTGGAGCATCCGGCGATTCTCAACCCGGCTCTGTTCCTCATGGATCTTGGAGTAGATGTGACGGTCATCGGTGTAGACCGGTTTGGAATGATTGACCCGGATGATGTCCGAAAGGCTGTTCGGTCCGGAACAGCCCTTATCTCCATCATGCTCGCCAACAATGAGACGGGAACTCTGGAGCCTCTGAAAGAGGTCGCTGCCATCGGTCAGGAGTTGGGTGTTCCAGTGCACACAGATGCGGCCCAGGCGGTCGGCAAAGTGCCTTTGCACGTGGGTGATCTGGCAGTGGACTTCCTTACCGTAGCGGGACATAAGCTCTATGCCCCGAAGGGTATCGGAGCGCTCTTTGTGAAAAGGGGAAGAACTCTCACGCCTCTCATCCATGGGGCCTCGCAGGAGATGGGCAAAAGGGCAGGGACCGAAAACACGCTACTCACCGTGGGCTTTGGAGAGGCTTGCCGGGTGGCCCAAGCCGGAATCGAGCAGGATGTTCTTCACGCGCAAGGCTTGAGGGATCGGCTGGAAACCCTGCTTTTTCAAAACCTGGATGGGCTTGTTCTCAATGGGCATCCTCGGAAGAGGCTTCCCAATAGCTTGAATGTCTCCGTACCCGGCATGGAGGGCGCCAAAATCCTTGAAGGCATCCCATCCCTGATGGCTTCAACAGGTGCTGCATGCCACGACCGCTCCATCAAGCTCTCTCATGTCCTCTCTGCAATGGGTGTGCCGCCTGGGGTGGGGATGGGGGCCTTGAGGCTAACCGTAGGGAGAAGCAACACCATGGAGCAAATCGAGGAAGCAGCCCGACTGATCGTCGAAAGAGTCAGGTCCCTCAGAAAAAACGCTTAATCAGGAGGCGGAAGAGAATGGCATCTTGCGTTGCTCCGATCAAGGCCGGCTCTCCGATGCTGCTCACCTCTGCTTCTTCCTCTCCTCCATCCTTGCCAGAATCTCCTTTTCATTGCCGTGTCTTGTGGGCTTATAAAAGGTGCGGTTTTTGAGTCCTTCCGGAAGGTATTCCTGTTTCACCCAAGCACCTGGGTAGTTGTGCGGATAAAGGTATCCCCTCGAATACCCGAGCTTTTTCATGAGCGTTGTCGGGGCGTTTCTGATGTGAAGAGGGACGGGACAGACGCCCGATGCTTCAATTTCAGCTTTCACGGCCTTTTGTGCGACATAGAGGGCATTGCTTTTGGGTGAAGCAGCGAGGTAAAGGGCCGCCTGCGCCAGTGCAAGCTCAGCCTCCGGCGGTCCCACCTTTTCCCAGGCTTCAAAGGCGGCAAGGGCAACGACAAGAGCTTGAGAATCGGCAAGACCGACATCTTCGGACGCAAAGCGGATCATTCTTCGGCAGATAAAGAGAGGATCCTCACCAGCCATAAGCATCCGATAAAGCCAGTAGATCGACGCCTGTTCATCGCTCCCCCGAAGTGCCTTGTGAAAGGCGGAAATGAGATTGTAGTGCTCTTCTCCGTCCTTGTCATAGGGGAGCGCCCTTTTTGTAAGAGCTTCTTCCACGCCCTTCAGAGTGATACGTTTTTTGCCCGTTTCATCAGCCGCAGCAAAATCCGTGGCGATTTCAAGATTGTTAAGAGCGACCCTGGCATCCCCGGCCGAAAGGTCGAGGAGGTGCTCCAGTGCATCGGGCTCAATTTCCAGGTCCCCGTTTCCCAATCCCACTTCCCGGTCCTGCAGGGCTCGATGAAGAATCTTGAAAACATCCTCCCTGTCCAGTGGGTGAAGGGTTATCACCCTGGCCCGCGAAAGAAGGGGCGGAATGATCTCAAAAGAAGGGTTTTGCGTGGTGGCCCCGACGAGGATAATGAGTCCCCTTTCCACATAGGGCAAGAAAGCATCCTGCTGGGCCTTGTTGAAACGGTGGATCTCATCCACAAAAAGGATCGTCGGTTTGCCCGTAAGTCGGTAACCGTTTTCCGCTTCTGCGATGACTTCCCTGAGCTCTTTTACCCCCGAGGTGACTGCTGAAAAAGAACGAAAGGGGTTCTGCGTGTACTGGGCCATGAGTCTGGCCAAGGTCGTCTTTCCGGAACCGGGCGGTCCCCAAAAAATCACCGAAAAAAGGCGGCCGGACCGCAGCGCTCTCTGAAGGACCGAACCGGAGCGGAGAAGATGATTCTGGCCGACCATGTCCTCCAGTTTCCCGGGTCTCATGCGCTCAGCCAGAGGCTTATAAGGTAGGGTCATGGGAGAGCCTTCAAAAAGGGCGGAGGAACGGGGCGTCGGCGTAATGAAAGGAAGTGGCTTATGCTTTTGGCGGTCCTACAACCATCACTCCGGGACTCCGTCGCTCCAACTCCGGGTTCGCTTTGGCGCGCTGAGCAATTCAGCAATTCGCTCAATGGCTTGGTTCATATCGATGGGTTTTCGGATGACAAGGTCTGCAAGGGGTGAGGGCCGGAGATCTCTCCTTTCAAAATCCTCCGCGTTTGCAATCAAGGCAACGGGCAACATTGCCTTCGACTTTTTGATCCGCCGCGCCAGGCTTTCCCCTTTGAATTCGGAAAGGTCGTAGCCCACAATCACCAAGTCAAAGGGTTTTCTTCTCAACTGCCCGAGACCCTCGGTGACACTTGCGGTTATTTCCACCCCGCACCCTTTACTCTTGAGCGATTGCAGGAACAGCTCGCCAACCATTGGATCTTGTTCGATGATAAGGATGCGCGCGTGCCTTATCGCCTTCTTTCCGGGCTGTTTTTTAGAGCCCCGCCCTTCCCGTTTTGCCAGCGGCAACCGGACGGTTACCATGGTGCCCTCGTTTTTCCGGCTGCTGATCTCCATCTCTCCGCCGTGGCGGCGGATAATGGCACGGCATAAAGCGAGCCCCAGCCCGAGTTTTTTCACTCCCTTGGTTGTGAAAAAAGGGTCGAGGATCCGTTCGCAAAACTGAGGATGAATGCCTGCGCCGCTGTCCTGAATGTAGATATGGGCGTACCCCGCGTTTTCCTCGGTACTCACGTACAGGTATCCCCCGCCGTGAATGGCCTCGACGGCATTCGTGATGATATGGCAAAGCATCTCCCGGATCTCTTCCGGGTCTCCCGACACAGGGGAGACCGACCTGAGATAGGTTTTGATCTTAATCTGGGCGTCCCGCTTGTCGGCTTCCCTCCTCATCCGCACGCCCGCCGCAGCAAGGGATTCCTTGACCGCCTTTTTCAAGTCAAAAGGGGTTCTGACAGATGGATCAAAAGCCTCTCTTGTGAGGCACTCCAAAGCCCTGCTGACGTTCTCCATGCTCAGGGCCGCCCTTTCCACATCCAAGACTTCCTTATCATGGCCGGGTCCAAGGGATTGTCTGGTCAGGTCGACACTCGCCTTTACGGCTCTGAGGGCATCCTGCAGCACAGTGCCCAGCCCCGAAGCCATCGTTCCAAGAGCGGCCGTCTTGGCGGATTCAGCAATGCTCTTCTCTCTCTTCCTTCTTTCCTCATGATCCGTGAGCAACATCAGGTAGGCATACCGCCCGTTGGACCGTATTTTTTGCACCATCACATCCCATGCGACCAAACTCCCATCCTTGGCGATCAATTCGATCTCATTGGGATCCGCTCCCTGCCTTTCCTGTCGTCCCTCCCCAAGAACATCCTTCAACACCGTTTTCATGCGGCGCGGGACAAACTCTCTCAACCCGCGGTGCAGCATTTCTTCCCGGGCATAGCCGAGTCGACTGAGGGCTTTCGCATTGGCATCCGTGATCCTTCCTCCCTGAATCATCAATAAGCCTGCCGGCAACCCCTGAACAAGGGTTTCTCTATGATTCAAGGACCGCCGCAACGCCGCGTTTTCTTTTCTGAGAGAGCCCGGCTCCTTTTTTCTCCGATCATCCTCGGCTTTGAGCTTTTCCCTGATTCGCTTGCTCGGTTTATCGTTCATCTTGCCTACAGGACGCAAAAGGTGCGGAGATTCGGCAACGAATTCCTCAAAGTATCAAAAAGTCTAGAGACGCAAAAGTGACGGCTTCGTAAAAAGCAGAAAGTCTTGCATCTGTCATTTCGACCGTAGGGAGAAATCTAATCGTTTCAATGGCTTGTTCTCACAAGATTTCTCGCTTTGCTCGAAATGACATTCAAATTGGACTTTTCACGAAGCCCTCAAATTAGGCTTGCCCGGGGTAGGCGAATACCGTATCATACGTGCCTGACAGCTTACAAGAGGAAGAAAGGACCGTCAATCCTCCTGCGCCTTTTGCTCGTAACCCGGCACTCTTTGCGACCTTGAGGAAATCGTGACCTCCTTCGTACAACTGCACGTTCACACGGAATACAGCCTTCTAGACGGCGCCATCCGAATCGATCGGCTCCTTGACCGAGCCACGGCCTTAGGGATGGAGAGCGTAGCCGTCACCGATCACGGAAACATCTTCGGCGCTGTGGAGCTTTTTCGTAAATCTTCCAAAAAATCCGTCAAACCCATTCTGGGATGCGAAATTTATGTGGCGCCGGGACATCGCAAAGAAAGGTCCGCCCCTGGGGACGGAGGCCCGATCGCCCATCATCTCATTCTCCTCGTGATGAACCGGCAAGGCTACGTCAATCTCTGCCGGCTCGTGACATTGGGTCACCTTGAGGGTTTCTACTATCACCCTCGGGTGGATATGGATCTCCTGCGCCAATACAATGCCGGCCTGATCGCCTTGTCTGCGTGCCTCAAGGGCCGTATCCCCCACCTGATCCACGGGAACCGGCTGAAGGAAGCCCGGGACCAGGCAAGGGAGTTCGCCGCCCTCTTCGATGACAACCGGTTTTACATTGAGGTTCAGGCCAACATGCTCCCTGAACAGACGGCGGTGAACCAGGAGCTTAAAAGCCTTGCTCGGGAGCTCTCCCTTCCCCTTGTGGCCACCAACGACTGCCACTATTTGCGCAAAGCCGACGCAGAAGCGCACGATGCTCTTCTTTGCATTCAAACCGGCAAAACCATAGATGACGTGAAAAGGCTCCGCTTCTCAAACGACCAGTTTTTCTTCAAAGCCAGGGATGAAATGGCGTTCTCTCTCGGTGGCGCCGAATGGGAGGAGTCCCTGGACAACACCGTTGAGATCGCCCGTCGCTGTGAGTTTCAAATGGAATTCGGAAATTACAAATACCCTGTTTTCAGGGTCCCGGACGAGAGAAGTCTGGAAGATCTTCTCGCCGAATCAGCCACACAAGGACTCACAGAAAGGCTCAGGCAAAAGCAGAGTCATGGAATTCAGCTTTCTCCCGAGCAGCTGCGGGAGTATATGGAGAGGCTGGATTTCGAACTGGGCGTGATCTCCAAGATGGGATTTGCCGGCTACTTTCTCATCGTGGCGGACTTCATCGACTACGCCCGCAGTGCCGATATCCCCGTGGGTCCCGGTCGAGGGTCCGCAGCAGGCTCCCTTGTCGCTTACTCTCTCAACATCACCAACATCGACCCCATTCAATACGGCCTTCTCTTTGAGCGATTCCTCAACCCCCATCGCATCTCCATGCCGGATATTGATATCGATTTCTGCATGAACGGCAGGGACGATGTCATCCGGTATGTGGCGGATAAGTATGGTCGCGACAACGTCGGGCAGATCATCACCTTCGGAACCATGAAAGCAAGGGCCGTCATAAGAGACGTGGGCCGCGCTCTCAATATCCCCTACGGTGAAGTGGATCGCATTGCAAAGATGGTCCCGGGAGGTCCGAACGTGAGTTTGGAGAAGGCCATGGAGGAGGAGCCGGAGTTGAGGAAACTGGAGGAGGGGGAACCCCTGCACCGCAAGCTCTTGCAAATCGCCCGTTCCCTGGAAGGCCTGTCAAGACATGTCTCCACCCACGCCTCGGGTGTCGTAATTTCGGACAGGGCCCTGGTGGAATACCTTCCCTTATTCAAGGGCTCCAATGATGAGGTCATGACCCAGTTCACCATGGATCAGATCGAGAAGCTGGGGCTCATTAAGTTTGACTTTTTGGGCCTCAAAACCCTCACGGTCATCAAGCACACCCTCGGGCTCATCGAGGAAGCAACGGGATGCAGGATCGACATCGATCAAATCCCCCTGAATGACAAAGCCACCTACGAGCTTTGCTGCGAGGGAAAAACAACAGGAGTGTTCCAGCTTGAAAGCGCAGGCATGAAGGAACTTCTGCGCAGACTCCGGCCTGAGGTTTTTGAGGACATGATCGCGCTGGTCGCCCTTTACAGGCCCGGCCCCCTCGGCAGCAACATGGTGGAGGAATTCATCTCCGGCAAGCACGGGAAAACGAAAATCAACTACTTCGTTCCCCAGCTTGAACCTATCCTGAAAGAGACATATGGAGTGATTCTTTACCAGGAGCAGGTCATGAAAATCGCCCAAGTCTTGGCGAAATATTCCCTTGCAGAGGCGGACGAACTGAGAAAGGCGATCGGGAAGAAGAAACAGGACGTCATGGAAGGCCACAGGGTTCGGTTCATCAAGGGTGCAACTCATAACGGAACCCAAGCCGCTCTGGCCCAAAAACTTTTTGCTTTGATTGAAAAATTCGGTGGTTATGGCTTCAACAAGTCTCACTCCGCCGCATATGCTCTCATTGCCTATCAGACAGCCTATCTCAAAGCTCACTATCCTGTTCCGTTCATGACCGCTCTTCTCACTCAGGACATGGGAAACCAGGACAAGACCATCAAGAACATCGCCGAGTGCCGGGAAATGGGGATCCGCATCCTGCCCCCCGATCTGAATGAGAGCCGCACGGACTTCTCAATGGTGAGCGAAGGCATCCGCTTTGGTCTCGGGGCTATCAAGAACGTGGGGCTAAAAGCCATGGAATCGGTCATTGAAGAAAGAAACAAGGTGGGGCCCTTCGAAAATCTCATTGATTTCTGTAAAAGGATCGACGATTCCCGGGTAAATCGAAGGGTCATGGAAAGCCTGATCCAGGCAGGCGCCTTTGATTTCACAGGCATGGAGAGATCGAAGCTTTTCGCGTCCCTCGATCCAGTGCTCAGGATTTGCTCTGCCACCCAAGATCCAAACCAGCTCAATATGTTTTCGAGCTTCCAGGAAAGGGATTCCCCCGTCTTTGCTTTTCTTGATGCAACAGGCCATGAAGGATGGGATGAGAAAGAAACGCTCAAAAGGGAAAAAGAATCCCTGGGCTTTTACATTACCGGTCATCCTTTGGACCGATATAAAGTCGAACAAGAGCGCTTTACCACGTGCCTCATTCAAGACGTGGTCGGTGCAAAGGACAAGACTACGGTGAAGGTGGGCGGAGTCATCGAGTCGCTCAAGATCAAAAGGACGAAGCGAGGAGATAAGATGGCCGTCCTTACCCTGGAGGATCAAACCGGATCCATCGAGGTCGTCGTATTTCCCGACGCTTTCGAGCGTTACTCCCCGCTCTTGAAAAGCGACGAACCCCTGCTCATCACCGGAACGGCTGAAGTGGACGAAAGCACGGCAAAGATCATATCCCAGGAGATCAATACCCTTGAAAACGTCCGTCAGGGAGCCATCAGGCTCATTGAGATGGCTCTGCCCCGTACAGTCATCAACCGGGAAATCCTCGAGGATATCAAAGACATCCTATTTCGCTATCCCGGAGATTCCCTGGTCACTCTTGTCGCCAGTACGAACAGAAATCTTTAGCGACTCAGACGATTGCGTTTCGATATCGCCTAGTTCTGCAACTTGCCCATTCGCGGGAGCTTGTACCAGCGATATGGGAAGTGCGCACACTGCCGTTTGATCCAACAAGGTATAGATTGCGTAATCACGAGACGGAGGCAGGTTTTCGAATGAAAAGAAGCCATCGTCGTTGGTGCTTGTTTCCTGTGCAGTAACACTGGTTACTCGCCGCCGATCTTCCTGAACAATTCCTAACTTGATACCTGCCATCGGTTCTCCGTCCAGCATTAGACGCCCTCCGATGCTGGCTGCTCGTTCGTTATCAGACGAAGTGTCGACAATCTTTTTCGGATGTAATCGCGGAATTTCGGGGAGCGGGCGGGTATCAAGCGTGATGCGCATTTGTC
>JAWOJI010000255.1:0-10010 GCA_046481735.1 Desulfatiglandales bacterium
AGCTCGGGTTTCCGCCCGAGAGGATTATCCTGTCTCTTGAGATGCGTATGAAGTGCGGGATCGGGATGTGCGGCAGGTGCAACATAGGGGATCAGTATGTCTGCAAGGACGGGCCGGTGTTTTCCCTGGCCCAGCTGAAGCAACTGCCTTCGGAATACTAAGAAGGGAATGATGGAAGGATGGAACGATGGCATGTCGAGGATACGCCGAATCCGGTTTCCAATACTTCATGATTCCGCTATTCCATTAGTCCTTTGATATGTGAGGTTCATTATGGTTGACATTGATTTGACCAAGGCTGATCCGGGGTTCAGGAAGGAGTTAGCTTCCCGGCCCGGCGGTGAGAAGATCGCGGCCTGTTTTACTTGCCGCACGTGCACGGCCAGTTGTCCTGTGAGTGCAGTCAACAGCCGATTCAGTCCCTATCGGATTATTCGACTGACCCTGTACGGACTCAGAGAAGAAGTTCTCGGGAGCGAATTTGTTTGGCTGTGCTCGAGTTGCTATTCCTGTCAGGAGAGATGTCCGCAAGGGGTGAGCATCACCGAATTCATGACCCTCCTCAAGAATATGGCAATTCAGGCAGGTCATGCGCCTGCCGGCATCAAAGCCCAAAGAGATATCATCAAAGGAGAGGGGCGCATTTACGCCATCGATGAATTCGACAACAAGAAGCGAAACAAGATCGAACTTCCGTCCCTCCCGACAACTTGCGAGGTCGTCAAGCTTCTGTTCTAAGAAAAGGCAGGGTCCGTGTGACAAGGAAGAAATCAGACTCGCGGGAGCGGGTTTGTAGCCGGTATGTTGTAACATTTAGGAGACGTTTTATTTTCGAGAGAGGTCGGTTATGAAATACGCTCTTTTTCTCGGGTGCACGATCCCCGCGCGGTCGAGGCAGTATGAACTTTCAGCAAGGAAGGTTGCGCAAGAGCTGGGAATCGAATTTGTGGACCTTGAGAATTTCATTTGCTGCGGGTTCCCTGTCAAGAGTTCCGACATCAAGTCGGCCATGGTTTTGGGCGCTTACAACATTGCCCTTGCAGAAAAGCAAGGCCTTGACCTCTGCGCCCTCTGCAGTTCCTGCACCTCTGCGTTGACCGAAGTGGCCCATCATTTGGCACACGATGAGAAGGCCAAAGAAGAGGTGAACCAAAGCTTGTCGAGAGCCGGACTCAAGTACGAGAAAGGCGCCAAAGTTAGGCATTTCGCTCGGGTCCTCTATGAAGAAGTGGGACTGGATGAACTGAAGAGACATTTCAAAAGAAGCCTTGAAGGTTTGCGTGTGGCAACCCACTATGGGTGCCATTATCTTAAGCCCTCGGAGATTTACGAAAATTTTGACCAGGTGGAAAACCCTCACAGCCTCGATGACATGATCGCTCTCACAGGCGCAACCATTGTGGATTACGTAAATAAGAAAAGATGCTGCGGCGGCCCGCTCCTTGCGGTGGACGAAAAGGTCTCCCTGGCGGTGGCAAAGGAAAAGCTGGATGACATCAAGGAGGCCGCCGCCGACATCATTAACCTTGTTTGTCCATTTTGCTCCGTCATGTACGATAGCAACCAGAAGGGCATTGAGGCGGCTTTCAATGCCTCCTACAATCTGCCTGTCCTGTACTTGACCCAGATCTTGGGCTTGGCCATGGGCCTAGACCGCAAAGAGCTCGGTCTAAATATGAACGTGGTGAAAACGAAGGAGGTCCTTGCTAACTATTCGGGTGGGGAATAGGCGAACAATTCCGAGATTCCAAGCGTCCAGCGGTCAGGGTAAGGAAGAAGCCGGCGCTGAGAAAACCTCGGGCCACTTCCTGATCTTTTGTAAAAGGGCGGCTTTTCTGAAACCTCATGAGCATCAGGCATGGGGCTCTTGCAGTCGGCTTAATTGGCCTGCCTTTTGTGGGGGAAACCTCTAAGTTTGACAACCTTCACTTTCTTGCGATCCTCACCGGCTTTTTCCTCTTTGATGCCGGCTTTTTCCAAGACTCTGTTGGCCAATGACAAAACGATGGCCTCCTCAATTCGGTCGATGATTCCTTCCCAATCACTGCTGCCGCCTCTGTTTCTCGAGGAACACAAATCGATTCCTCGACGATATCCATACTCACTCATTGATTATTCCCTTCTATCGGTTCGGCTGAGAACCTATGATGCTCTACGGTTAAAATGGCCGGTGTGGGAGGGTCACCGATTCTTGTGCCGATGCACCTCGAAATCGCCTCTTTAAGCCTCTTTAATCCAAAGGGTTTTACCATAACAGCATCCAGTCTGTTGGCTTTGGTATGATTTTTTAGAAGAAGTTCCGGGCTCCCTGTCATGACGATCAGTTTCATTTTGGGGTCCAGCTCTCCGGCGATTCTGAGAAGGGAGAAACCATCCAGGTTCGGCATGACAAGATCGGTGATCATCAGGTCAAACCTCTCCTTGTAAAGCTCTCTCAGGGCCTCTCGGCCACCGAGTGCGCCCACCACCGTGCAGCCAAAATCTTGGAGAGCCCACTCGATAACCGAGAGAACAGCGGGTTCGTCATCTACCAGGAGAACTTTGCACCCGGTGGTTTCAAAATCGCCTTTTTCTCTCTCTCCTAACAAAGCGCTTCTTCTCCCTTGCGTTTCGTTTTGTGCCTCTTCCTCGTGCCAGCCTGTACGCCTCATTCCCAGGATTAATCCGCGCTTCGCTTGGCGCCCCCACACCCCTTGGGCGGGTTCCCGGTTCCGGAAGGCTTGCATCTGATGCCTTCCCGGCGATCAGGAATCCTCTCCGACCGGTTGATTCGGTTCAATGAACCCGAATTGGACGGTGGATGTAACCACATAAGCCGGCCTACTCGGTGTTTCCGTCAAAGTAAAGCAAGGGATATGCCAGGAAGTCGCTTTCATCCTATGGCTTGAAATTGTTATTGTTTTAATTGATGCGCCCGTGCCCAGGCGCCACATTTGTGAAGGGTTTTCCCTGCAGGTATTCAAGCCGGAACGGAGCATTTTGTTTTCAACTGCCTGATGAGGAATGATTTCTCAAGTGAAGGGTATTCTCTACGGTCACTCCAATTTGACGGAGGATTCAATCCGAATGGCCGGGGCGGGTATCTCGGAAGGTGTCGGGTTCAACATCATGCTTTTTCAGGAGTTCGTAGAGATCGGCCCTGTGTTTTCCTGCCAGCTTCGCCGCTTCGGTGATGTTTCCTTTCGTGATTTGCATGAGTTGAACGAGGTATTGTTTTTCGAATTGGGCTTTTGCGCTTTTAAAGGATTTCGGACCTTTCTGTCCCGCCCCTTTTCCAAGGGGGATCAAGTCGTCGGTGATCATTTTTCCATAAGCCATTGCCACAGCGCTTTCCACGCAGTTCCCCAGTTCTCTCACATTTCCGGGCCAATGATGAAGCACCAGCTTTTGCATTGCCCCCGGCGAAAAATCAATGAGGTCCTTTTTCGTTCTCTTGGAGTGGATCCTGAGGAAGTGCCGGGCAAGCAATGGAATGTCTTCTTTTCTTTCTCGTAGAGGAGGGATGCGGATTGAAATAACGTGGATGCGGTAGAAGAGGTCTTCGCGAAAGCGCCCCTTTTCCACTTCCGCCCTCAGGTCTTTGTTTGACGCGGCTAGGATCCTTGCATCCACCTCGATCATTTTATTGCTTCCCAAGGAGTGGAAAGCCCTTTCTCCTATGGCCCGGAGAAGCTTGGACTGCATGGAAAAGGGCAGTTCCGATATTTCATCCAGGAACAAGGTCCCCCCGTCGGCTTGGGCGAACAACCCCCTTCTGGATTTCGTTGCTCCTGTAAAGGCCCCTTTCTCATAACCGAACAACTCGCTTTCCATGAGACTTTCGGGGATAGCTGCGCAATTCACCGGCAAGAAAGGGCCCTCTTTTCTTGAACTGGCCAAGTGAAGTGTCTTGGCGACAAGCTCCTTCCCCGTACCGCTCTCACCGCTTATATACACATAGGAATCAACCTGTGCCGCCTGAGCCACCCTGTCCAAGACCTTTTTCATGGCATCGCTTACGCCGATGATGTTATCCAAACCGTAACGTTCCCCCACAAGGTTTCTAAGCCGTCGAACCTCGAGGGACAGTCCGCGTTTTTCATAACAATTCCTGATGTGGAGAAGAAGCTCATCATAGTCAAAAGGTTTTGTCAGGTAACCGTAAGCGCCTTTCTTTACGGCTTCGACCGCACCATTTATGGTTCCATAGGCAGTTAGGATGATAACCGGCATTTCAGGGTCAAGGTGAAGAAGGTCCTCCATTAGGGCGACGCCGTTCCTGTCGGTAAGCTTAAAGTCTACAATGGCGATATCAAATGCATTGTCCTTGGTCAGAGCAAGCGCTTTCTGTGCACTTGGCGCCGTCGTCACCTCATAGCCCTCGATCTCGAGTCTCATCCTGATAAGCTTGAGGATGGTCTCGTCGTCGTCAACAATCAAGATCCTTATCATAGCCTGCCTCTGGGCAATGCAAAGAGTTAGGGGGAAGTTGCCCTTTTCTTTTGCTCAATGGTCAAATCCACATCTTTGAACTTTATGAGCTGCGCTTCCAGTTCCTTCATGCGGCTTTGAAGCTGTTCAAGCTCCTTCTCCAATTCCGTTACCCTTTTGCCTCTTTCCTCGATTTCCTTTTGCGCTTCCGAAGATTTCCTGTCTTTTTCCTCAAGTTCCTTCTGGAACTGTTTCAGCTTTTTTTCTCTTTCCTCAACCGCTGACTCCAACAGCCCTAATTCCCGGCCAAAATTACCCCTTTCTTCTTCTTTGGCTCTGAGGGTGAGCAACCACAGCCTGGCTTCCTCCTTCTTACGACTCATGGGGAACTCCTTGAGGATCCTCTCAAAGCAGAGACGTGCCTTACGGAGGTCGGCCCAAGGGTTTTCCGGATGAACATACAACAAGCCCATATGAAACAAGGCTTCATCTCCCAATGTGAGCGGATGAGAATTCAGCAATTTGAGGCTTTCATTGAAGGAAGCTTCGTAAGCGCCCCGTTCCATCAGCGACTCTGCTTCTCTCAAATCCTGCCGGCCATGCCATTGCTTGGCCTGCCCGCTGCAGCCGGCAAGTCCGAGCATGAAACTCAGGCAACAGGCAAGGCAAAAGAAAAGGTGCTTCCTTTTCGAGGAGCGCTCCTCACCCATAGCTTACCTCCGTGGTCGGCAATAATGTGTTTGACGATAGAAAGTCCGAGTCCCGTACCCATGGTCGTTTCTCTGCCTTTTTCAATTCTCTTGAACCTTTCAAAAATTCTTTTCAGGTCCTGCTTGAGGATCCCACAACCGGAATCGGTGACGTAGACCTGCAAAAAGTCTTCTTCGCCTTTCGTGTGGTACACGGAGACCGTGACCTTTCCTCTCTCCGGAGTGAATTTCAAAGCATTGCCGATAAGGTTTTCCATCACCTGGGCGATCCTGCCGGGATCGATTCTCACCATTGGAAGTTCAGGAACCGGCTTCAACTCTAGGTCAATTTTTTTCTTCTGGGCCAGAGGCACCAGCTTCAGGACGGCCCGTTGAACAACGGGCAGCAGATCGCATTCCGAGTAGTGATAATCCATCATCTTGGCTTCCATGCGCGAAATGTCCAGGATTCGGCTGACGGAAGCAATCAGCCGGTCACACTCGTCCCTGATGATTACCGACAGTTCCTCGCGGCGCTCAGGCGTGATCTTGAATGTTCCATCGAACAACATGCTCGATGCCGCCTTGATCGACGTCAGAGGCGTGCGAAGTTCGTGGGATATGTGGCTGAAGAAATCCAGCTTTATCTTATCCAACTCCTGGAGCCTTTCACTCATGGCGTTGAAATCCGATGCGAGCTCTTTGATTTCAGGTGGGGAGGCAATGTCGGAGATCTTGCGGAACTTTCCGCTGGCAATTTCCTTTGTTGTCCTTGCCAGCCTGGAAATGGGGCGGGCGATATTCCTTGTGAGAAGGAAGGAGATGGAAATTCCTAAGAGAACAGTCAACACGGCAGCCACTGCGGTGACTCTCAAAGCACGAGTGGTGATCCTGCTCGATACGGCCAGCTGTTCATTTCTTTGGGATCGAGCATCTCTGACGAGGTCCCGAAGCGTGCTTTCGATTTCGCCTACGATTCTTTCCTTTTCCTCCATGTACTCCCTTCGAGGAAAATCTTTGCCTTTGACGACGAGATCCTTTTCTTCCTCAAACAAAGACACATAGCGAGTGTAAAAGCGGTTGATTTCGTCTATCCAGCCCTTTGCTGTCGGGGAGTTTGGGAGATCAACCAGCTCTTGCATGTGTTCCACGAACAGTGCCTTTGATCGATAGAATTCATCGGCGAAATCTGGATCCCCTGCAATCAGGTACTTCCTTTCGAAACCAACCTGGGAGAAAAGAATTTCCAGAAGCTGTTCGCCAAGAGCGATGGTGACTCCGTCGACCTTGGCGATCCTGTGATTGATTTCCGTCATTTGGTTCAGTTTGAGGGTTACATATATTCCTGTAAAGAGAACCATCAACACGATCAGGGCGTAGCCGGATATCATTCTTTTGAAGATGGTAAACTTCATTTCCTGGAAATCCTGTTTCTTCGTTACCGACGAGCACAAAGAATCGGCCAGAATCAAATTACCCTCCAATGAGCGAAAGGTCAAATTCGTTTAAAGCGAAAGGCCGGGAATAGGGATCGTTTTTGAAATTTACGACTGCGAAAAAGTAAGGATGCTAAAAAATTTGATCTTAACTACATATAATTGTTTACAAGTACATAAAGGTGTGTTTAAATAATCCAATATTTGGTAAGTGAACAGAAGTACGGAAAAGTGCCCGTAGCTTTCTTGAGACAACCGTTTTTTGGAGCGTGTATTTCTATGCCAAAATGTGGAGCCACGGTGCCTAGTATTATGCGATTCCTGCCCATTCAGAGATGGGATCACAAATCAGGTCATGATAATTGCTTGAATTTGCCTTTTTTTTTGGGGAGGGGGAATTTGAGGCGCCTTGGCACCGATCTTGTAACATGAGGTGGAGTGCCACACCACGGGCTGCCCCTTTGAACACCAGGGTATCAACTCGAACATGGGTTCCAATTTCGGACGGGGCCAAGAAATGGATCAGAAAATCCGATTACCCTTTGACCGGCGTTCCGGTGACGATCAAAGGAAAACCTATAGGCTCGGATATTTCCTGGAGGGCGGCACGGAGAGAAGAAGCGGGAAAGAGCGAAGGTCCGGGAAAGAGCGAAGGGCGGATTGGGTGAATGTTTCAGAATGGTCCGGCATCTGCGCCCAGCTGATAGATATCAAGGAGTTTTTGGACTGACCGCGAGAATCGTTCGATGAATGAGCTCATATTCCCCAAAGGGCTTCCCGACAACGGCGGTCGGCGTTCCGGGGTCGAGAGACGAAGGTTCCAATACACATCTCACATCCCCGAAAGACGAGCCGGTCAGGATCGCAGGAGTGGTTTTGACAGGAGAAGCGGTTTGAACCGGAGAAGTCCGGAAGGCGGTCAAAGCAGGACAGAAAGAAGAGCTGCTCTTTTGGCAGAAACCCAAATCATGCCCAACCGATCGGAACGTTGAGGCTCAATTCCTGAGACTATGAATGGGTGCCGGGACCAAGCCACCTCTGCGGATGAAGGGGTTGTTCCCAGAGGCATTGTTTACGGCTATGATGGTCGAATGGCCCATCAGGCCTCCGAAGTGGGCACTGTCCCCCGGCTTTTTGCCGGGCACTGGAATGAGGCGGGCGGCCGTTGTCTTGTTGTTGACGACGCCGATGGCCATTTCATCGGCAATGATTGCGGAAATCGTCTCTTCGGAGGTGTCTCCGGGAAGGGCGACCATGTCAAGGCCCACGGAGCACACACTGGTGATCGCCTCAAGCTTTTCGAGGCACAGATGCCCGTCACGGACCGCTTCCGAGATATTGAGATCCTCGCTCACAGGAATAAAGGCGCCGCTTAACCCCCCCACCCTGGAGCTGGCAAAGGCGCCGCCTTTTTTGACTGCATCATTAAGCAGTGCCAGTGCAGCTGTGGTTCCCGGAACCCCTATGGCTCTCAAGCCGAGACTTTGAAAAATCTCGCCCACGCTGTCGCCTACGTGTGGGGTCGGCGCCAGAGAGAGATCCACAACACCGAAAGGGATTCCAAGTTGCCCTGCCACTTCTCGACCGATCAGCTCACCTACTCGGGTCACCTTGTAGGCTGTTTTCTTAATCAACTCCGAAAGGCTTCCCAGGTCCATGTCGGGGCTGGTTTCAAGGGCCCGCTCAATCGCTTTTTTGACAACGCCGGGGCCGCTTACCCCGACATTGATTACGGCATCCGCTTCACCTATGCCTAGGAAAGCTCCAGCCATGAAAGGAATATCTTCCGGAATATTGGCAAACACGCATAGCTTTGTACATGCAACACCGTCGCGGTCGGCCGTCAACCGGGCGGCATGTTTCACCGTCTTTCCCATGAGGAGAACTGCGTCCATGTTGATGCCGGCTCGCGTGGAGGCGACATTTACCGAAGAACAGACACGCTCCGTCGTCGAGAGCGCTTCGGGTATGGCGGCTATGAGCGAGCGGTCGCCCCGGGCCATGCCCTTTTCAACCAAAGCTGAAAAGCCGCCGATGAAGTCAACGCGGACCTCTCCAGCAGCCGCATCCAAGGTTTGAGCCACCTCCACCAGATGGGCGGGCGAAAGAGCGGCGCCCACTACTGCGATGGGACTGACTGCAATGCGTTTGTTCACCACGGGGATTCCGTATTTCTGCCCGATCCTGTCGCAAAGCTCCACAAAATTGTGGGCAAAACTCAGGATCCGGTCTTTGATTCGGCGCTTCACGCGACCAGGGTCATCTCCTGCACAATCCAGAAGGTTGATCCCAAGGGTCACGGTGCGGACATCAAGGTTTTCACTCTTAAGCATCTCCAGGGTGGAGATGATTTCTCTGCAGGTCAACATGGCGTTTCTCCTCATGCATGCCCATGGATGCAATCCATGAAATCTGCGACAGCGGATCTCATATCCGGTGAATGGCTTCAAAAATATTTCGGTGCTGGATGCTTATTTCAAGGTGAAACGCTTCGGCCATGGCCCTCAGGTCCTGCGCCAGGGCCTGGTGATCAAAACCGGCAGGGAGATCTACCTCGTAAATCATAATATTGTCGCCCGGGTCGTCTCCGCCCTTGAATACTGCCTGGAGGTTGGTGATATTGACCCCGTGGCAAGCAATCACTTCCGAGATGCCGGCCACAAGACCTTTGCGGTCAGGCCCTTTGGTGGTGATGACAAAGGGTTCGAACCCTTTAGGAGAACAATCATCCTCGCCGCCTTCGCAAGGCTTGGTGTAGATGTGCAAATCCATGGAAGACAAACTCGATGACATAGCGGCGTGCAACTCGGCCGCTGACATTCCCTGCGGCATGGTCACGATAAAGATGCCTGCAAACTCCTTTTGGAGCATGGTTTGACTCACGTTTTCGATGTTGCAGTTCCGCTCGGTCAAGGCCCTTGAAACAGCGGCCACAATGCCGGGGCGGTCCCGCCCCAGAATAGAGAGAATGGCTTTGTTCATATGGGAAAGCCCCGCAATAAACGTATTGGATCATTCAAAGCTTAAGAACTTGTATCACAATCCCTTTGCCTGTCAAGAAGGGGTTCTCGCTTTCTAAGAAGAAGCACGCCGATTGCAGGTGCTGAGATGCCGTTCATCCCGCCGAACTGAATAAGATCAGCATTTCAAGATGTTATGCTGTAAAATCCAGCGCGTTCCCATAGCCTTTTGCCTTGACAGAACAATGTGCGGCGCTGATAATCAAACTTCTGCAAAGTCCTGACGACCCGTAGCAGCGGGAGAGGAGGATCTCACATTGAATCAAAAAGCGGTTCTCGTCCTGGGCGGCGGTATCGCCGGCATTCAGGCGTCCATTGATCTTGCCAACATGGGAACCAGGGTTTACCTGGTGGAAAAGAAACCCAGCATTGGCGGCCGGATGGCACAGTTAGACAAGACCTTTCCCACCAATGACTGTGCCATGTGCATTCTCGCGCCCAAGATGATCGAGTGC
>JAWOJI010000279.1:0-4177 GCA_046481735.1 Desulfatiglandales bacterium
ATTTGGTCTTCGCCGAATTTAGTGACCGTGAGATGTTCATGGTAAAACTTCCCAATCCCTTTGACCAGACCCACCGCAAAATCAAGCTACCGCCCTGAGCCTCGTGAAGCAGCATGGCTCCCTTGAGGAGGTGTTGCGCCGTGCGGATGAAGTGAAAAGAGATCGGCTGAGACAGAGCCTGAAGGAACATCGGGAGGAGGCGCTCCTCAGCAAAACACTGGTGAGGATCGACAGGTTCGTTCCCGTTGAGGAGCGGATCGAGGATCTCAGGGTCGGCATTCCAGATGAGCGGAAGCTGTCTGAAATATTCGGCGACCTGGAATTCCGCGATCTTCGCGATCGTTTCTCCCGCCGGGTCGAGGGCGAGCACAAACGCTACCGTCTCGTGTTGTCCGCGGAGGACCTCGAGGAACTCCTGCGCCGAATGAGGGAAAAACCTGTCACGGCCCTCTCAGTGAAAACCACGGCCGAGGACCCATTGCGCTCCGAACCGGTGGGGTTCGCCTTTTCCTTTGAAGAAGATCAGGGGGCTTACGTCCCTTTTGCCCACTCGTACCCCGGGGCGCCGGAGCAGGTGTCGAAAGAGGAGGTCCTTGCCCAGGTCAGGGACGTTCTGGAAGATGCAACGATCGGCAAAGTGAGCCGAAACAGCAAGCGTGACACCCTCGTGCTCAGACTCTGCGGCGTAGGGATGAAAGGTCCCGCCTTTGATACGACCATCGCCTCCTATGTCATCAGCCCCGGGCTCCGGCAGCACGATCTCAAAGCCTCGGTTCAGCGGTTTCTCAATCACAAAATGATGGAAGACCGGGAATGGATGGGCAGGACGGTGCACCACTTCGGGGAGCTGGGCGTGGACAAGGCCATGGCCTGCGCATGCGAGGAGGCGGAGATGGCGCTTCGGCTGCGAGGGGTTCTGGAGGAGGCGCTCGCGGCGGAAACGAACCGGGACCTCTTCTATGACGTGGAAATGCGGCTTGTCCCGGTTCTCGCGGACATGGAGTGGACAGGCATCAGAGTGGACATCGCTTTTTTTCAGGACCTGGCCCGCCGCTACTCGGAACAGATGGCCGCCGTGGAACGCGAGATCTACGACGAGGCGGGTATGACTTTCAACCTCAACTCTCCCCAGCAGCTCGGCTACGTCCTGTTCGAGAAACTGGGGCTGCCCGCTCAAAGGAAAACGGGCAAAACAAAAGCCTATTCCACCGATGTGAAGGTGCTGAACAAACTGGCGGTTCTCCCCTTCAGGATTCCCAAACTTGTTCTGAGGTACAGAACCCTTTCCAAGCTCAAGTCCACGTATCTGGATGCCCTCGTGAGCATGGTTCATCCGGAGACAGGCAGAATTCACACCTCCTTCAACCAGACGGTTGCGGCCACAGGAAGGCTCAGCAGCAGCAACCCCAACCTGCAGAACATACCGGCGAGGAGCGAAGAGGGCCGGGAGATCCGAAAAGGCTTTGTGGCCGAAAAGGGGCATCAACTACTTTGTGCGGACTACAGCCAGATCGAGCTCCGGGTGTTCGCCCATTACTCCAAGGATCCTGCCTTCCTGGAAGCGTTTGCGAATGAATCGGACATCCATGCCCGCACCGCCTCTGATATGCTGGGCGTGCCGCTTCATGCGGTGACCCCGGAGCTGCGAAGAGTCGCCAAAGCGATCAATTTCGGGATCATTTACGGGATGGGTCCCCAGAAGCTGAGCGAAGAGCTCGGAATCGCTTTCAGTGAGGCCAAAGCGTACATCGCCGCTTATTACAGGCGATACACCGGGGTATTGGAATTCAAAGAGAAGACCCTTGCATCGGCGAGGCAGAACGGTTATGTGAGCACCCTCTTCGGAAGGAGAAGGTATCTGCCCGACATCAACCACAAGAACCGGATGATACGCGGAGAAGCGGAACGCATGGCCGTCAACACCCCTATTCAGGGCACGGCGGCCGATCTCATCAAAATCGCCATGATCAGGATTCATGAAAGGCTGCAGCGCGAGTCCCTGGAGACGAAAATGCTCCTTCAGGTCCACGACGAGCTGCTCTTCGAGGCCCCGGAAGGCGAAGAACAGAAGGTCGCTCTTCTGGTCAAAGAGGAAATGGAGGGGGTGCATCCGCTGGAGGTTCCCCTGAAGGTGGACATCAAAACAGGAAAGAACTGGGGTGAAGCGCACTGAGAAGGGCGCACGGCGCACGGTTCACGGCGCACGGCCCGGTGCTCGGAAAAAAGAAAACACCGAGATTTTTCCTGTGTCCCGTGCGCCGTGTACCGTGTACCGTGCAATTTCTACGAATGAAGTGTTAAGATGCCGGGAGTTTATAAGTTCGAAGACACTGGGGGCGCCGACATCATGTCTTACATATTCGGTCCTGTACCATCGAGGCGCCTGGGGCTTTCCCTGGGCGTCGACCTCGTTCCACCCAAAACCTGCTCTTACGACTGCCTATACTGCCAGGTCGGGAAGACGACCTGTCTGAGTGCCGAGCCGCAGGCATGGGCGCCCGTGGAAGCGGTCATAGAGGAACTGAAGCGGCGCCTGGAAAAAATCACTCCGGACGTCGTCACCTTTTCCGGGTCCGGGGAGCCGACACTTCACTCCGGAATCGGTGAAGTCATCGCCTTTGTGAAGGCTTGGAGCGGACTGAGAGTGGCTGTATTGACCAACGGTTCCCTGTTGTGGAGGGAGGAGGTCAGGGAGAGACTGCTGGCGGCGGACGTGATCATGCCCACCCTGAACACCGTCCATGAGGAGACCTACAGGAAGATCCATCGGCCCCACCCGGATCTCACTCTTTCCCGGGTGATCCGGGGGATCGAGAGTCTGAGAAAAGTTTACAGGGGCGAACTCAACGTGGAAATCCTCCTTCTGGCCGGCCTGAATGACAGCCCCGAAGAACTGAGCGGCCTCAAGAAGGCTTTGGCGGCTCTCGGACCGGACGGCATTCAGCTCAACACCGTGGTCCGTCCTCCTGCAGATGCCCGGGCCCTCCGCCTTGACAGGGAGAAGATGGAAGAGGTAAAAGAATTCTTTGGCAAAAGGGCGGAGATCATTGCCTTCACTCCGCCGAAGCCGCGGGATCAGAAGCATGAGTCCCTGGCCGTTGCGGTCGTGGAAATGGCCAGGAGGAGGCCGGTGAGGGCTGTGGACGTGGGCCAGGTGCTCGGCCTGTCACCGGAGGAAGTGGAAACCCTGATCAAGGGGCTGGTGGTGAAAGGGCGCCTTCGATCTCGGCTTCATGAGGGGGAAACCTACTATCATGCCCTCCGGGCTTAGAGCAGGGCCGGGCCCTCTGAACCCGGATTCTTACTAAACTGTGCAACTGAGGCGGAAGACGGGACAATGTCTGAGAAGTATTGCATCGGCGTAGACGCAGGATCGGTCAGTGTCAACGGGATCGTGATCAATCAGGATCGTGAGATCGTGTATGAGGCGCCGTACCATCGGCACATGGGCAGGGTGGAGGAAGAGGTGATCGCTCTCCTTCAGGAACTCAACGGGAGATTCGGCCGGGAACAGGTCTTGGCAGTCGCGTTCACCGGGAATCACGGTCAAAAAATCAGCGAACGAATCAGCGGCTTTTATGAGTTTGAAACGATCAGCCAAGTGCTGGGCGCCTTGTATCTGAAGCCGGGCGCGCGCACCATCATCAGTATGGGCGGTCAGGACATCGCGCTCTTCCAGATCAGCCACGGCGACGGGGGCTGGGAACTGGACTACTTCAACACCAACGGACCCTGCGCGTCAGGTACAGGTTCTTTTATCGATCAGCAGGCCCTGCGCCTCGCTACGTCGATCTACAGTTCGGAGAAAAATGCCTCCCAGGAGCGCATTGAGGAGATCCTGTCCGATTTCATCGCCCTGGGGCTGAGAAGCGACAAGCCTGCTCACGTGGCTTGCCGCTGCACGGTCTTCACAAAGTCGGACATGATTCACCTGCAGAACAAGGGCGAGCGTCTCGAAGACATTATTTACGGCCTCCATGTGGGCAATGCACGCAATTACATCAGCACCATCGTCTCAAACCGCACCCTCGAGGAACCGATTCTCTTTATCGGCGGCCTTTCCTTGAACGAACTCCAGGTGCGCTCCTTCAGACCTTATTTCCCCAGCCTGGTCGTGCCGGAGCACAGCACATCCGTGGGCGCTCTCGGCGTAGCCTTGTTCGCTCTCGGCTCGGGA
>JAWOJI010000370.1:0-13728 GCA_046481735.1 Desulfatiglandales bacterium
TATTATCGATTGGGATAGCAACTATCCTGATGATAAATACAGTTAGTTTTAGTGTGATGACTGAAATATCTTTATCACGCACTCCACAATGTGAGGCAGGAGTATCTTCTGTGACGGTCGTCGCCGGAGGGCCTGATTTCACGGTAAGCACGAAGGAGAGAACAGATGGATGCAACAGGAATGGCAGCGACCTCTGAAGATAGATTGAATCATGGGGGGGAGGAAAAGATCCGTTCAAAAGACGAGCTTTCGGGCCAGGAAAAAGGAAAAGCGCTCGGTTCTGTCCATGTGCTCTGGCTTTTGGTGGTTCTCAGCGCCTTTGTTTTCGGGGCCACCCTGGTCAACATCGCTGTGGGGATGAGAATCTGTGAGACGTCGAGGAAACAGAGCGCGGCCCTTGAGACGTTGACCCTGTCCGTCAGAGAAGTCCAGAAAACAGTCCTTCACTTGTCGAAGGTCATCGAGGAGACGCTTCAAGCTGAAGAAGATTATGACCGTGAGGCGCCATCGGAGGGAGGACGGATCTAGATTCACACAATTTCATGCAGGGAAAGGATTGCTCATGCCTAAACGGAACGACCTCAAGAAAGTGATGATCATCGGTTCAGGGCCTATCGTGATCGGGCAGGCCTGTGAGTTCGACTACTCCGGAACCCAGGCCTGCAAGGCCCTCCGGAAGCTGGGATACAACATTGTGCTGGTCAATTCCAACCCGGCCACCATCATGACGGATCCGGGTATGGCCGAGGCAACCTATATTGAGCCGTTGAACAGAAAGACCATGGAAGAAATCATTGAAAAGGAAAAACCCGATGCCATCCTTCCCAACCTGGGTGGGCAAACCGGCCTCAACCTCTCCTTGGATCTGGCGCGCAGCGGGATCCTCAGGAAGCACGGCGTCAAGGTCATCGGGGTGGATGTGGATGCCATTGAAAGAGGAGAAGACCGGATTGCCTTCAAAGAGAGCATGGAGCGCCTCAAGATCGAGATGCCCAGAAGCCGGCCGGCCTTGAGTGTGGATGAAGCTGAAAAGGCGGCCGCCGAACTCGGGTTTCCTGTCGTCGTCCGCCCTGCCTACACGTTGGGCGGGACCGGGGGAGGTCATGTCTACAATATGGAGGAGCTGCGCACGGTTGTCGCCAGGGGACTTGCGGCGAGCATGGTAGGCCAGGTTCTGGTGGAGGAGTCCGTTTACGGCTGGGAGGAACTGGAACTCGAAGTGGTGAGGGATGCCAAGAACAGGATGATCACGGTTTGCTTCATTGAAAACGTAGATGCCATGGGCATTCACACGGGGGATTCCTACTGTGTTGCTCCCATGCTCACGATTGATCCGCAGCTCCAGGAACGACTTCAGAGAAGCGCCTATCGGATCGTGGAGGCCATTCAAGTCATAGGGGGTACGAACATCCAGTTTGCCCACGATCCTGCCACAGGCAGGGTGGTTGTCATAGAAATCAACCCGAGGACATCCCGTTCTTCGGCCCTCGCATCCAAAGCAACCGGGTTTCCCATTGCGCTCATCTCCGCCATGCTGGCGGGAGGTCTGACGTTGGATGAGATCCCTTACTGGCGTGAAGGAACGCTGGACAAGTACATCCCCTGGGGCGATTACGTGGTGGTCAAGTTTGCACGTTGGGCCTTCGAGAAGTTTCCGGGATCCACCGACAGACTGGGCACGCAAATGAAGGCCGTGGGCGAAGTGATGAGCATCGGCAAGACCTACAAGGAAGCGTTCCAGAAATCGATCCGATCCTTGGAGATAGGACGGTACGGTCTTGGTTTCGCAAAGAATTTCAATAAGAAAAACCTTGAAGAGCTGATGGATCTTCTGTCGGAACCCACGAGCGAACGACAGTTCGTGATGTACGAAGCCCTGCGAAAGGGAGCCGGAGTCGAGGATCTCCACAAAAAAACGCACATCAAACCATGGTTCATTCATCAAATGAAAGATCTGGTGATGTTGGAGGAAAAGCTTCTTCCTTTCAAAAGGAACAGTGTCCCTGAAGATCTTCTGATTCAGGCCAAAAAAGACGGTTTTTCAGACCGCTACCTGGCAAAGCTTCTCGATATTCCTGAAAGGGACATTCGTGAGAGGAGGACCTCTCTCGGCATGGTTCAGGGCTGGGCGCCGGTGCCGGTGAGCGGCGTGGAGAACGCCGCGTATTACTACTCCACCTACAATGCCCCCGACGCGGTCCAGACGAGCCGGCGCAAGAAGATCATGGTCCTTGGGGGAGGGCCGAACCGGATCGGCCAAGGGATCGAGTTCGACTACTGCTGCGTGCACGCGGCCTTTACCCTGAGAGACGAGGGGTATGAGTCGATCATGATCAACTGCAACCCTGAAACCGTTTCCACTGATTTCGACACATCCGACAAACTTTATTTTGAACCTCTCACGGTTGAGGATGTCTTGAGCATTTTTGAGAAGGAGCGACCCGAGGGAGTGATCGTGCAGTTCGGCGGGCAGACGCCGCTCAACCTGGCGACGGAGCTGGCAAAGGCGGGAGTCCCCATCCTCGGGACGTCGCCCGATACGATCGATTTGGCGGAAGACAGGGATCGATTTCGCCTCATGATGCGGAAACTCGGGATTCCCCAGCCGGAATCCGGGATGGCAAGCAACCTGGAAGAGGCCCTTGAAATCGCCCACACCATCGGCTACCCCCTGATGGTGAGACCCTCCTATGTTCTTGGGGGCAGGGCAATGGAGGTGATCCACGACGAAGACATGCTGGAGCGCTATGTGAGCGCTGCAGTGGACGTGACCCCCGAGAGGCCGATCCTGATCGACAAGTTCCTGGAAAACGCCATCGAAGCGGAGGCGGACGCGATTGCCGACGGAACCGATGCGTTTGTTCCTGCCGTGATGGAGCACATCGAACTGGCAGGAATTCATTCGGGCGACTCGGCCTGCGTCATTCCGCCTATCAGCATTCCCCGCAAACACATCGATACGATTTACGAGTACACGAGGAAGATCGCATTGGAGCTCGGCGTGATCGGGCTCATGAATATTCAGTACGCTATTTCCAATGATGTGGTGTATGTTCTGGAAGCAAATCCTCGGGCTTCCAGGACCGTTCCCCTCGTTTCCAAGGTCTGCAATATCAGCATGGCCCGCATTGCCACGCAGTTCATGCTGGGCAAGAAAATGAAAGACCTGGAGATCGCACCCAGGACCATTCCTCACTTCGGGGTCAAGGAGTCCGTTTTTCCCTTCAACATGCTGCCTGAAGTGGACCCTGTCCTGGGTCCGGAGATGCGTTCCACAGGTGAAGTGCTCGGGTTGGCCGATTCCTTCGGCCTGGCCTTTTACAAGGCCGAAGAAGCCGCCCAGCAGGTTCTTCCCCTGGAGGGGACCGTGCTGATCACGGTGTCCGACCAGGACCGGCCTGCCGTGCTGGAAGTTGCGAGGCAGTTCGCAGATCTGGGGTTCCAAATCAAGGCAACGAACGGAACGCGAAGATTCCTTGCGGAGCGAGGCATCCGGAGCGAACTGGTGCTGAAGCTCCAAGAGGGACGACCGAATATTGTGGATGCGATAAAGAACCGGGAAATCCACCTGGTCATCAACACTCCTGTGGGCCGTCTTGGGAAGCACGATGATTCCTACATTCGCAAGTCGGCCATCCAGTACAGGGTCCCCTACATCACCACCCTCTCTGCAGCCCTTGCCGCAGCCAAGGGGATTCGCGCCGTCCGCAAGGGCCATGGAACCGTCAAGTCTCTTCAGGAATATCACAGGGAGATCAAGTAGGGCGGTCAAGAAGCTTCAGGCATTTTTCCACGATCCTTTCGGCGGTCAGGCCGAATCTTTCATAAAGCACCTGGTAGGGCGCCGAGGCGCCGAAGTGGTTTATCCCGATGACTTCGCCTGAGGCGCCCACGTAACGGTGCCACCCCTGTGGAACGCCTGCCTCCACTGCGACCCGGGCACGGATGTGGTCCGGTAAAACACGGGAGCGGTAGTCCTCGGGCTGGATGTCAAAGAGCTCCCACGAGGGCATGCTCACTACACGCGGGCGGGCGCCTTTTTCTTCGAGCCGCTCGGCGGCCGCGACGGCCAGGTGAACTTCGGAGCCGGTTCCGATCAAAATTACATCGGGATCTCCGTCCGCCGGGTCGGAGAGGATGTACGCGCCTCGATAAAGGCCTTCAGCCGAGGCGAAGCGATTCCGGTCGAGAACCGGCACCGTCTGCCTCGTGAGGGCCAAAGCCACCGGCCCGTTCTTCTTCTCCACGGCGAAGCGCCAGGCGGCCGCCGTCTCAGAGGCGTCACAGGGCCGAAGGACGACAAGACCGGGAATGGCCCTGAGAGCCGCGAGCTGTTCCACAGGCTGGTGTGTCGGTCCGTCTTCGCCAAGGCCGATGCTGTCGTGAGTGAAGACGTATATCACCTTCAAGCGCATGAGGGAGGCCAGGCGGATCGCGGGACGCATGTAATCGGAAAAAATGAGGAAGGTCCCACCGTAGGGTATCAGGCCTCCGTGAAGTGCCATCCCGTTCAGAATTCCCCCCATCCCGTGTTCCCTCACGCCGAAACGCAGGTTTCGCCTGTCATAATGGTTCGCTTGAAAATCACCTCCATCCTTGACAAGAGTCTTGTTGGAGGGGGCAAGGTCCGCTGAACCACCGATGAGATTCCCGACCCGTCCCGCGATGGCGTTGAGCACCTTTCCCGACGCGTTCCTTGTGGCATCGCCTTTTTTGTCAGGGGGGAACGAAGGAATGTCCGTTTCCCATCCCTCAGGAAGTTCTCCCTGCATCCATGCATGCCACTCTTTGGCCAGGTCGGGGTGGGCTTTTTCATAAGTGCGCAGCGAAGCGCTCCATTCCTCTTCCCTCTCTTCGCCCTTTTCGACGGCTTGCCTGAAATTGGTCAACGCCTCCTCAGGGATGAAGTAGTCCGGTTCCAGGGGCCACCCCAGTTTCTCCTTGCTCAGCTTTATCTCCTCGGCCCCCAAAGGCTCTCCGTGGGCCGACGCCGTTCCCTCCTTGTTTGGGCTTCCATAGCCGATGACCGTTCGGACAGCGATCATGGATGGCCGCCTTGTCTCTCTCTGTGCTGAAATGAGGGCGTTTTCTATGGCCATGAGAGCGTTGCCGTCTGCCACCTGCTGCACGTGCCAGCCGTACGCGGCGAACCTGGCCAACCTGTTTTCGGAAAAAGCCAGATCCGTGCTTCCTTCAATGGAAACATGATTGTCATCATAGAGGTAAATGATCTTGCCCAATCCCAGGTGTCCTGCGAGGGAAGCCGCCTCGTGAGAGATGCCCTCCATGAGATCTCCGTCACTCACAATCCCGTAAGTGAAATGGTTGACAATCTCGTGTCCCGGCCGGTTGAATCTTGCAGCGAGAATTCTTTCGGCAACAGCCATGCCTACGCCGTTGGCGAACCCCTGACCCAGAGGCCCGGTTGTGGTTTCCACGCCGGGCGCGTGGCCTCGCTCGGGGTGGCCGGGAGTCTTGCTTCCCCACTGTCGAAAATTCTTGAGCTCGCTCAAGGGGAGATCATAGCCGGTGAGGTGAAGCAGGCTGTAAAGCAGCATGGAACCGTGACCGGCTGAAAGGACGAACCGGTCCCTGTCGGGCCAGGCAGGGTTGGCCGGATTGTGTTTGAGGAATTTTGTCCAGAGAAGATACGCCATGGGCGCTGCGCCCATGGGCATGCCGGGATGTCCGGAGCGGGCTTTTTCAACGCACTCGGCTGAAAGCATGCGGATGGTGTTCACACAAAGTTCATCCAGGTCCATGAAAGCCAACCTCCTTGATCATCGCACGATCCGGAATCTACCGCCACTTTCTCTTATGAAACTCAACAGCAACCTGTTACCGAATTTCTAATCCCATCCTGCGGGGGAGTCAAGGCATATGAAGAGCCGCAGGATTATTTGTGCCCGCATGCGGTTGTGATGACCGGAAAGAAGCGTTATAATTTCATCCATGAAGTTGAGAGGCCCAGACCTCGAATTCTTTGCCACTGCGAAACGGGGTGGAATATTTTCGTGAGATATCCCCTTTCAAAAAAGGTCATGGCCTCCACTTCCGGAACAGTGTTTTTCGCGATGCAAGCACTTTTGAACGATACCAAATATTGATTGGAGGCGAAGTATGGCGAGGGAAAAGGAATCGATCGGGTATCTCCACAGGGTTACCCTCGAAATGGATTGGGGCGACGGGAAAGTCCCGTTTGACTTCATTTTTGGAATAGGCGCCGAAGGTCTCTCTCCCTTCGAGCGTGAGCTCTCAGGGAAGGAAATAGGTTTTGAGCGTGAATTCAGCCTGACGCGAAACGAGCTTTCAGGCCTTTTTGATCACCTCATGCCGCCGCTGTTCCTCCATGATATCCCGCAGGCCTTTACCCTGAAGATCCGGGTCGTTCACGTTGCGCAGGCGGATCAGAGGGAAATCATCAAGGCGATGGCGGAGGCATCGAGCTGCGGCAGTCATTGCTGCGGGCATTGAGAGGTGCTGTACACGGCGCAGGGCGCACGGTTGAGGAAAAAGCGTTCAGAATTCAGGTTAGGGAAGTGAACACTCGACGATGAATGAACGCCAGGTCTGATTGTATATTGTAGATTCTGCGTGCTGCCTACTGGTTAGGCTTCCCAGTCTCCCCGGTTTTTCATCTCATTGGCAACGGCTCTTGCATCTTCTCTCCTTTCCTTGGCGCCTGTGGTACACCTTGGGCTTTCAATGATGCCCATCTCTGAAAGAGCCCCCTTGATGATCGCTGCGGGAAAGCGCCGGTAATTCTCCAGGAGGTTCTTGAGATAGCTGCCTGTCTCCCATAGCTGCTGCAACCGATCCGGGTAATCCTCCCGGCCGTTTGCCATATTCAGAGAGGCTTCGACAATCTTTCGCCAACCATTGGGGGCAAGATTGGCGCCGGCCGACACCACGCCGCTCATGCTTGGATACGTAAGGAAGTGAGACTCGTTCCCATCGTAGACCCGGAACTCAGGCCGTTTCCGAGCCGCCTTGTGGTAATTTGCGGCTCTTTCTAGAGACCCGACAAATATCAATCCCTGGATCTGTTCGATTCTTGTCAGGTTCTTGAGAATGGCGGTGCGAATGTTGTTTCTCTTGAATGGCCTGCCCCGGCGCATGACAAGATCCGGATCGTTGTGGAGAACCCATGGTTTTGACGCAGTGGTGCACAGGTTGTGGTAGTGGACGGACAATCCCCGGTTGCTGTGATAGTGAAGCGGCGTATCCACCCAGAAGACAGGGCCATGATAATTCCTTGCTTCCAACCTTTTTTCCAGCAGGGAAAAGGTTTTTTTCGTTTCATCTTCTGTTTCCTGAGTGACCCAGACCAGAAGGGGCATTCGACTGCGAACCACCACAAGGGTTTTGTCCAGCAGATCTTCTCTTTGAAGGGCGCTGAGGGTAAAGCCTTCGCCGGCATAGGGACTTGCAATCCAAACAGCGTGAACGTGGGGTAAGACCCTGTCCAGATGCCTCCCCAGACCGGGACCGTCGATTTCGCCGTTCTCTTTAAGCGGTGTTACGAGGTCTGCGATGAGACCCCGTGGAGCGGTTACATAACCCATTGAGCTTGAATTCCTCTCTTCCAAGCAGGTCATGCAGGTGAACGAGACCCTGGAGCTTCTTATCCCGACCCATGATGCAGAGATGGGTGATCTCGTACAATTCCATAATGCCCAGGGCTTCCGCCGCACTTTGTTCCTGTTCCACCGTCCTGGGTGAAGTCGTCATGATCTGCTCGACTTTCAGGTTGTGAACGCTCTTATGCTTTAAGAGGGCCCTGCGAAGATCACCGTCGGTAATGATTCCGGCAAGCATCCTGTCCTTGCCCACCACCACCACGGCGCCTATTTCTTTGGCGTCGATCTCCTTGATGGCCTGCTCGACCTTGGAGCCCAAAAGGACTGTGGGGATGTGGTCCTCCGTAAACATCACTTCCTTCACCTTGACGGCCAACCTCTCTCCAAGACTGCCGCCGGGGTGGAATTTTCGAAAATCCTTGGACTTGAAGCGTCTTGAGTTGATGAGCACCACGGCCAGAGCGTCTCCCATGGCCAGGGAAGCCGTCGTACTGGCCGTCGGTACAAGCCCCATGGGGCAGGCTTCCCTTTCCACCCCGACATCAATGACCACATGGCTCTCCTTTGCGAGAGAAGATTCCAGCGCTCCCGTAAAGGCGATAATTTTTGCTCCCATCCTTCTGATTATCGGCAGGATCGTGTTGATCTCCGGGGTATTTCCACTGTGGGAAACCACGAGAACCACATCGTCGCGGGTAACCATCCCCAGATCCCCGTGAATGGCCTCCGCCGGATGAAGAAACAGGGAAGGTGTTCCGGTGCTGTTGAGGGTTGCCGAGATTTTTCTTGCGACAAGCCCCGACTTCCCCATTCCCGTGAGGATCACCCGGCCTTTGGATTTGAGGATCACCCGGACGGCCCTCTCAAAAGTGGGGCCGACCCGGTCAATGAGGCCCAGCAGCGCTTCCGCTTCTATTTTGAGGACTTCTTTGACCTGCTCAATGACCATGGCCGCCATCCTGAATCGCAATCGCATGAAACCGTCAGCATGGATACTTAGCATGTTAAGAAAGGCTTCTCAAGAATGAATTCAAAACTGTCACGAAGACAAATGGTTACCCGGACTGATTTGCAGTGGGCTTTTGTCTCGAATTATATTATACTTCTTCTCCATTCAAATCCGAGGGTATCCTTATGAAATTAGAACAGTTTCCGGAGCGAATCCAACCGCGCCTGATTCCCCGCCCCGAGGGGGACATGCGTTATCGTTGTCTCGGATGTGAGCGTGAAGATGGCATTGACCGCCTGCTGTACACCTGCCCGGCGTGCGGCAGCGTGCTCACGCTTTACGACCGGAATTTTGACGAGCTTCTGGCGATCGAGGGAAAAGAGTGGCGCGAGATCTTTGACTACCGAAAAATGTTGAACAAACAGGCTTTGAAGGGGATCTTTCGCTATTACGAATTCATCGCGCCTGTCATTCCCCTGGAAAGGATCGTCTACCTTGGGGAAGGACATACCCCTGTGGTCAAGGCGAACGCCAGGCTGAAGGACCTGGTCGGCCTGGATTTTTACTTCAAGAACGACGGGCTCAATCCGAGCGCTTCCTTCAAGGACCGGGGCATGGCTTGCGCCTTGAGCTTCATCAACGATTTTGCAAAGAAGAACAAGGTCGACAAGATCCTGGGTATCTGTGCTTCCACAGGCGACACCTCCGCCTCTGCAGCCCTTTACGGTTCCTATCTGGAAAATTTCCTGAGCTCCGCGGTTTTGCTTCCCCACGGAAAGGTCACGCCGCAACAACTAGCCCAGCCCTTGGGCAGCGGCGCAAAGGTTCTCGAAATCCCCGGGGTTTTTGATGATTGCATGAAGGTGGTTGAAACTCTTGCCGAAACCTACCACGTGGCGCTTCTCAATTCCAAAAACAGCTGGCGAATCCTGGGCCAGGAGTCCTTTTCTTTTGAGATCGCTCAGGACTTCGATTACGACGTGGGAGACAAGGTGGTGGTGCTTCCCATAGGAAATGCGGGAAATATCACCGCCGTGATGAGCGGTTTCCTCAAGTTTTTCAAAGCCGGCGTCATCACAGCGCTTCCAAAAATCGTGGGGGTCCAATCGGAGCACGCGGATCCTGTGTACCGGTACTACCTTGAAGAGGAGGAAGAGAAGAGGGCCTTTGTCCCCGTCACCGTGCAACCGAGTGTGGCCCAGGCCGCCATGATCGGAAATCCTGTGTCCATGCCCAGGGTGATTCAGACGGTTCGGGAGTACAATCGTACGGCGGGGGAGAAAAGGGTATTCGTGGTTCAGGTCACGGAGCAGGAAATCATGGACGCCATGATCCTGGCCAATCGCAATGGAAACGTGGCCTGCACCCAGGGAGGCGAGACCCTGGCGGGCTTCGGGAGAGCCGTGAAAAAAGGGTATGCAAAACCCGGGGAGGTCGGTGTTCTGGATTCGACCGCCCACATGCTCAAGTTTCTGACCTTCCAGGACATGTATTTTCAGGACAGCTTCGCCCCTGAATTTCGGGTGAAACCGCGGGAGGAGCTCAGAAACGCCCCTCTTCTTGTCAAGGCGAGCACTCTTGATGAATTCCCTCAACCGGGGAAACCCCTTGAAGGGGAAGCCATGAAACGCTTCATCGATCACACGGTCGCTGAAATCGCCCGCATTCTGGAGCTTGAGAAAAGATAAACGGGCCCTTCAGCATGCTCAGAATCAGAATTATCGTCGTCGACAGGACCCGTGCCGCTTTTCTCCGGGAAGGCGAATCCTTCTATTTGCAGAGGCTGCGCAAGTACGTCGCCGTTGAATGGGACGCAGTAAGGCCTTCGAGAATCGCCAAGGGGAGGGATGAGCGCGAAATCCTGAAGGCTGAGGGCGAGGCCTTGGGCCGAAAGATCGCTCCGAAGGAGTACCTCGTCGCTTTGGACCGGGCGGGAGACCTTCTGGGTTCCGAGGAGCTTGCTCGCCTGCTGGAACATCTGGGCCGTCAAGCCATAGGAGGCGTCTGTTTCGCTATCGGGGGTCCGCTCGGGCTTTCGAAAAACGTCCTGGAAAGGGCTCAAAAGGTGCTCTCCCTGTCCCGGCTGACACTCACCCATGAGATGAGCCGCCTGGTGCTCCTGGAGCAGCTTTACAGGGCCATGACGATCCTGAAGGGCGAGAAATACCACAAATGAAAAAACCCCCGCAGGATGCGAAATCTTTCATTGAGATTTCGATCATTGGTTTTTGTTTCGATTTCGGATTTCGTGCTTCGGATTTGTGTCGCGACCGCCTTCGTTGCAATGGCGGTTTCACCGTTCGGTGGGTGTCCGCCGGGCTTCACCGGGGGCCTTGCCCGGCCTCCAGGGCCATGGCAATCTTGTTCTTGAGTTCGGTAAGGTCAAAGGATTTGATCACATAAAAATCCGCCGCAATGGATTTCATGTCCTCTTTGAACGTGTCGTAGGCGGTGCAGAGAACCACGGGCAGGTCGTAGAATTTGTTTCGAATGTCCTGAAGCAGATCCAGGCCGTTGTAGTCGACCATTTTGATATCCAGCACAATGAGGTCCGGTTTTTCCCCTTCAATCCGCTCGATGAGCTTGTAGCCGCTGTCTGCGGTAATGACTTCGTATCCGGCTTCCGTAAGCTCCTCTGAGTAGAGAAAACGGATGTGCTCTTCGTCGTCAACAATCAGGATCTTGGCCATGATCTCACCCCTGCGTGAATTTCAAGCCCTGTGTAACACACTTTCTTGAAATAGGCAAATCGTAACGAATTACGTTTTGCAATCCAAGATTGACGGCTTCGTACCACTGTTTCACCATTTCATTCGAACCTTGATGCCCGCGTCGTGAAGATAGGACTTGAGCTCCCGAATGCTGGCGAGGCCGTAATGGGTGACGCTTGCAATGAGGGCGGCATCGGCCAGGCCCCGGGTGAGCACCTGCAACAAGTGCTCCGCTTTGCCCGCTCCCCCGGAGGCGATCACAGGGATGTGAACCTGAGAGGCGATCATCCGGGTAAGGTTGAGCTCATAACCTTCCCCGGTCCCGTCTGCGTCAATGGAGTTGAGACAGATTTCCCCGGCGCCCCGTTTTTCACCCTCCCGGGCCCAGGCGAGAGCGTCCATGCCGGTGGAGGTTCGGCCGCCGTCGATGATCATTTCATATCCGCTCGGGATCTCGGCGGATGGACCCGCGCGCTTCACGTCCATACCGAGCACGATCGCCTGACTCCCGAATGCCTCGGCGCCTCGTGCGATCAACTTTGGGTCACGGACGGCCGCCGAGTTGATGCTGACCTTTTCGGCGCCCGCAAGAAGGACTCTTCGCATATCTTCCACGCTTCGAATGCCGCCGCCGACCGAAAAGGGGATGAAGATTTTCTCCGCCACCCGGCGGACCGTCTCGATCATGATGTCCCGCTTTTCGCTCGAAGCCGTGATATCGTAGAAGACCAGTTCGTCGGCGCCTTGCTCGTAATAAAAGGATGCCATCGCAACGGGATCGCCGATGTCCACATTCTCCTTGAACTTGATTCCCTTGGTCAGCTTGCCGTTTCGGACATCGAGGCAGGGAATGATTCGCCTGCTAAGCATCTGCCTTTCCCTCCCACGAACAGAAATTGGAAAGGAGCCGCAGGCCCGGCGCGCCGCTCTTTTCAGGATGAAACTGAACGGCCGCGAGGTTTCGCGAGAAAAGGACGGAGGCAAAGGAAAACCCGTAATGGGTTTGTCCGAGGATCGTCTCAGGGTCGCTCGGGCTGGGGTAGTAGCCGTGCACGAAATAAAACTCACTGGCCGGCTCGATCCCACGAAAGAGAACATGGTGTTTCTTCCAAAGGACTCCATTCCAGCCCATGTGCGGGACCTTCAGACGCCTGCCCTGATCCTCCGTCAGGTTTTCAGGAAAACGGCGGACCTCGCCCTTGATCAGGCCGATGCACGTGGTGTCGTTTTCTTCGCTCCTCTCGAGGATGATCTGCGTGCCGAGGCAGATGCCGAGAATAGGCTTGCCTGCATCGAAAGAGGCAAGAACCGCTTTGTCCATACCCAACCTTCTGAGATCGAACATGGCCTTGCCGGCGGCGCCGACGCCGGGGAAAATCACTCTTTCCGCTGCCAGAACCTGGGCAGGGTCATGGGTGATCACAGAGTCTTGCCCCAAAAAGGTCAAAGCCCTTTGGACGCTGGTCAGATTTCCCGCTTGGTAATCAATAATGGCAATCATGGGATCACCGTACCGCATTGAGCGGCACATCAGAACAGGGTGCGTAAGCCTGGATTCTTCCCTTAGGCGCAGAGGTTCACGGTACAAGGCGCACGGCGCAAGGCAAAAGCCTACAGAGAACCTCAAAGAGGGTCTTTTCGTGTCCCGTGAGCCCTGTACCGTTTCAGTACTTGTAAAACCCTCTTCCGCTTTTGCGACCCAGCCATCCTGCGTCTACATACTTGATCAGAAGCGGGCAGGGCCGGTACTTGGCGTCTCCAAGCCCCGCGTGGAGAACCTGCATTATGGCAAGGCAGGTGTCCAGGCCGATCAGGTCGGCCAGCGTAAGAGGTCCCATGGGGTGGTTCATCCCCAGCTTCATGATCTCGTCAATGTCCTGCGGGGTTCCCACTCCTTCAAAAAGGCAGTAAACCGCCTCATTGATCATGGGCATGAGTATCCTGTTGCTGATGAACCCGGGAAAGTCATTGGCCGGCACCGGCGTTTTGCCGAGTTTCGTGGATAACACCCGGGTAATCTCATAGGTCTCGTCGGAAGTGGCCAGCCCTTTTATGATCTCGACCAGCTTCATCAAGGGCACCGGGTTCATGAAATGCATGCCGATCACTCTTTCAGGTCTGGCCGTGGCCGCCGCGATTTTGGTGATGGAGATTGAGGAAGTGTTGCCGATGGCGCAGTGCGCCATCGTCAGGTCGAGGCCGCTGTCGGTGAGCGAGGCGTACCGCATCAGCGGCGTGAACTCGGCGACGTCCTTCTGGCGCAGCGCCGTCCTGCAGATGAAGTCCTCCGTGTCCACCGCCCCCACCTCGTCGTAGGCGGCGTCGACCTTCTCCATGTACTGGAGCATCCGCAGGTAGCCACCGGACTTGAGGAGGTCGGAGCAGACCGTGATGGTGCGCATGCCGGAGCGGAGCAGGTCGGCGACGTTGAAGCAGTCGGCGCCGCCGGCGAACGACAGCATGAGGTCGCCGCGGAACTCCTCGGAGA
>JAWOJI010000373.1:0-8669 GCA_046481735.1 Desulfatiglandales bacterium
GTCTGAAACCATGATCAACCCGTTCGCCCTGCCGTCCCGGCCCACCATTCTGACGCCGAGAAGTCCGCGAAGAGGAGGGTGGTCCTCAGGGAGGCCCCACCATAGGGGATGGGATCGGAGGTCCGGGTCGTTCAGCCGAATGCTCTCATTATTTTCGAGCAATTCCCTGTAAACGCCGCCCCGGAACACACAAGAAACCTCGCCCGTCGGGCAACCAGGATAATCATCCGACCTCGATGTGGCCTCTACCCGAAAGGTTTTCTCCCAATAACCGTGACCCGATGTGGCGAGTTTCGCTCCCGTTACTTCACGGGCGCCGTCCACAACGCGTTGAAGCACGCCGTCGATGGTAGTCTCTGCCATGACCTCCATGGAAACATTCACCAGTGCACGCACCTTCAAAAGATGTATGCCCTGATCTTTCCCCCTTCTCCCGGCTACGGACCGAAGAAGCTCCTCATTTTCCTTCTCCAGTCTCTGAACACGGAAGATCATTTCTTCATAAACAGCCTTTTTCACCATGGGCGAACCTCAGCAGTTCCCAGCTGTCTTGATCAGGGCGGCTCTAACCGCAGAAGGAAATCGGCACAAGATTCGGGGCGAGAAGAACATCATGCGGACGACCATACCTTTCTTGATGCAGTCAATCCGGTTAACAAAATTGGTGTGGCCCTCGAACAGGGCTTCTTTTGAAATTGGGATGGCAGGATTAAAGATTTATACTATGTTCAACCTTGCTTTCTTGTCAATACAGGCTTCCCGGGGGAAAGTGGAACGAGAAGCAAGTTCTTGAAATTGCAATGCCTTGTTCAGGAGAAAACTCTATCAGCCCGGGCCCCGATGCGATCAAGGCACTGTCATTGATGAACCAAACCGGGTCGAGCGGTCTCCTTTTCACCGAAGGCGATCGCCTGGCCGGTGTCGTGACGCTGAAGGACATGCTGAAATTCCTGTCTCTCCGGGTTGAACTGGGCTCTTGACGCTCATGCGGGCTCTGAAGGTCCTTGGGTTTCAATAGAAGGACCTTCAAGGGCGGACACCCTCCGTTCCAGGATCGCAATTCTGACTGCCATCTGTTCCAATTCCTTCCGGTCCGGCACATCCATGGTGTCAAGTTGCTTTCGCAGAATTTCTTTAACAGATTTTTCGAAATCTTTCCATCGGCCCTCTCCAGCTTCCACCAGTTCATCGATCAACCCCTTGGCTTCCTTTTCACTCATCTTGTTCTCCTTTATCAGTTTCTTTTTCAGCTCCTCCAGCTTGTCGCCTGTTACGACGACGCCTCCCAGTCCGGCCAACAAGATTTTTTTCAGTTTCTCCTCCAGCATGATCTCCTCCTTAAATCAGCAATCAGGGTTCAAGGTTCAAGGTTCAAGGCCTGTAGGGTTAGCCGTGCACCGTCAATATCGATTTCCGCCACCACAGGCAAATGATCCGACGCCACGCGGGAAAGCCTTGTTTTGTGAACCCACACTCTCTTCAGAGCCTCCTTGGGTTTCACCCAAATTCTGTCCAACGCAAGAAAGGGGCGCCATGAAGGATAGCTTCGGGTGACGGGGGGCCTCCCAAGGAGACCGTGCAGGAGTTTTAAACCCCGGCCCGTGGGAAACCACTCGTTGATGTCGCCCAGCAAGATGAACAGGGGCGATGTTTTCTCCTTGATAGCATCCACAAGCCGCACAATTTGAAACCATCGTTCGGAAAAGTTGAGCCCCAAGTGGGTAACCATCACTTCCACTTGCTCACCACGAACCAAGAGTAGAGCGTCAATGGCCCCTCTGGGTTCTCGACACGAAAAGCACAGATCAATCTCCTGTTTAGCGATCACGGGCCAGCGCGTCAACAACACGTTGCCGTAATGACCGTTCGGCCTCTTGATAGTCGGACCGGGAATCGCCTCGTAGCCTGCCTCCCGGGCCAGAAACTCCATTTGGGCGGATTCGCTGTTGCCGTCGGAACGGTTGTCCACCTCCTGCAGACCGATCAGATCGGCATCCAATTCACGGATCGTCGCTGCAACACGGGCTGGATCACACCGCCGGTCCAGCCCTACACATTTGTGTACATTGTAGGTCGCCACTCTGAAATCAACCATTTAAACCAGTGATTAGGGATCGGAAACCGGTGCGCAGTCTTCGATGTTCAGTGTTCAGAAATCCGCAAAGATTCATTCTATCGTGCTTTCGTGTTTGTATTTCGTCCTCTTACTTTATGCACTCATGGCGCCTTGGGCATTTTAGACGCTATTATCGATTATTGGCCGATATTTGGTGCTTACCTACTATATCTCACGCTTTCAAAGACTTGAACGAAATTCTTCATTCGTACATTCGTTCACACTGATGACTGTTTACTGATTTCTGATTTCCCGGTAAATGGGGACAATTCTGTATCTCTCACCCGAAGCAAATGTAAAGGTGCTAAGAGGGGGCTGGAAAAGGGAGACTTTCGATGTTATGATCTGCCCAAACGCACAGAATAGAGACGCAGCAAATACTTGGGGCCTGAGGTATTGAAAATTGGCAAGAAGCGCAATCAGGATACTTCTCGTTGACGACGACGAAGACGACTACGTGGTCCTGCGGGAGATGTTGTCCGAGATCAACCAGTGGAAGGTGAGGCTTCAATGGGCTTCCTCTTTCGAAGAAGCGCTCGCTGCGCTCAACCCGGGAGCCTATGACGTCTGCCTGGTGGACTATCGTCTTGATCGGGGCACCGGGCTCGAACTGATGCAGGAACTCCGGAAAAACGGCTTCAGTTCCCCGCTCATTGTTTTGACCGGTCAAGGGGACCGTGAAGTCGACCTGCAGGCCATGCAGGACGGTGCAGCCGACTATCTTGAAAAAGGGCAGATCAACCCTCAGATCCTGGAGCGTTCAATCCGTTACGCCATCGAGCGGGCCAAACACCTTGAAACGCTGCGCCGCTCCGAGAAGCAACTCCACATCCTCTCCTCCAAGCTCATGGAATCCCAGGAAAAAGAGAGAAAACGCCTCGCCCACGAGCTCCATGACAGCATCGGCGCCAGCATGACCGCGGTTAAGCTCGGCCTGGAAAGAGAACTCAATCGCGCAAGGTCCGAAAACGCTGCCCAAGACCCAGCACTCCTTGAGCGGCTCACCTCCACCGTGGAAACAACGATCAAGGATCTTAAACGAATATACGGCAATCTTCGTCCCCTGATCCTTGACGATCTCGGTGTGCTTCCTGCCATTCGCTCTCTGGTCCGGCAGTTCTCCGAAGTGCGGCCCCAGGTTCAATTCAATCAGGCTTTCACCACGGAAGAAGAGGAGATCCCGGAACCCCTGAAGATCGTCATCTACCGCGTCTGCCAGGAAGCCCTCAACAACATTTCAAAACACAGCGATGCGACCAGTGTAGATCTTTCTCTGGTCAACAAAAAGCAGGGCTTGGCGCTACTCATTCACGACAACGGCTGCGGCTTCGATTTAAGGGAACTCTTTTCCCAAGAAAAAAAAGACAGCGGCCTCGGCCTCGAGAGCATGAAGGAGCGCGTCGAATTGTCCGGCGGGTCATTCACCCTTGTTTCGAAAAAAAGCGAGGGGACGACGGTCAAGGCCGTCTGGCCGTTCTCTGCACACCTCGAAAAAGCCGCGAATCCGTAGGGCAGGCGATCCGCAGGTCGGCTAAGAAAGCAGTTCATGAGTTCGTGGGCTCATGAAATCTGCTGGCGCACATTTCATTCCCAGAACCGTCGTCCGCCATCTGTCCTCTGGTTTTCTACTGAACCCTGAACGCTGGTTACTGGTTGGTTTCCCTTGCCCCGTGTGCCGTGCGCCGTGCCCCCTTTGTTAATGAACCCTGAACGCTGAACACTGATTACTGGCTCCCTGCCACGGTCTTTGTGACCAAACCTTTTTCGATGGCAATAGCGGTGAGACCTGACGAGGTGTGCACATCCAGCTTTCGCATGATGTTGCTTCTGTGCTTTTCCACGGTCTTGACGCTAATGCAGAGATAGTCCGCGATTTCCTTGTTCTTGTATCCTTCCCCCACAAGTTTCAAAACATCCCTTTCCCTCTGGGTGACGGTGTCCCATGACGTAATGGATTTCAAGGCTTTCTTTTCTTCCATAAATCCAACCAGGACTTTGTCCGAGATCCCAGGACTCAGATAGGTCTTGCCTTCCAGCACACGGCTGATCGCTATGAGGAGCTCCGAATGGCTTGAATCCTTCAAACAATATCCGTCCAGACCGGAGTGGAACGACTCGAGAATGTAGTCCTCGTATTCGTGAATGGTGAGGGCCAGGATCTTCGTCTCCGGGAAACGACTCTTAATGTCCTTGATCACGGAGATCCCACTCATCCTCGGCATAGAGAGATCCAGGAGAAGCAGATCGGGTCGATGCTCTTCCACAGCCCGAACAGCCTCTATACCGTCTGCGGCTTCCCCCACGACCTCAAAATCCTCGTTTAATTTCACTAGAGCTTTCAGGCCCTCCCTCAGTATTTTGTGATCTTCTGCAATAACGATCCGGCGGTTCGCCATGGCAAACGCTCCTTTCCTGTCTTTGGCGACTTCATGGGAAGTCAACCGTTCCGGCGCGAGGTGAATAGGCGTTAAAAGCACAAGGAATACATGATTGAACCCATATACCATGATTGTGGGAATCCGTAAAGTTGTGAAGAATATTTTTAGCGGCCTTTCCGAGGCGACTATGATCGAGATTCTCATTGTGGAAGACAACGCCGAGTTCAGGGAAATGCTCAAGGCCATCCTGCAATCAGGATTTCCCGACGCAGGAATTTCAGTGGCCGAGGACGGCGAAGCGGCCCTAAGCAAAATTAAGTTGAAGAAGCCAGATCTTGTTTTCATGGACATCCGGATGTTCGGCAAAAGCGGGATCATCATTGCAGGAGGAATCAAGGAAAGGCATCCCGCGATGTTGTCGTGGCCGTTCTCGCCAACATGGACGGATCGGAGTACCGCGATGCCGCTTTTGCGAGCGGTGCGGATTTTTTTCTTTCCAAAGAATCGGTCAAGGCGGAGGACATTCAGAATCTGGTCAGGGAAATCATCGCACAACTCAGTAATCAGCCTATAAATCATTGATCAGTGATCAGTAGGGCAGCCCACGCGCAGCGCAGGCGCTTGCGCCGCGTGGCCGTGGCTGCCTTGAGTAGCCGGTGTTCAGCGTTCAGTTTTCAGGAAAACAAGGTTCCGAACGGTGGCCTACTATACAACAAAGGGTACACGGCGAAAATCCGAAAGAATCGTTCAGAGCGTAGTCCAGCGTAGGCGGGGCAACTTCGACCTTTGCCGCTTTCAATAGAAAACGCTCACTTCCTTCGGCCGGGTCGGCCGAAGGAAGTGTCAGTGTGTGTCTGTGGCAAACTAGCTTTTCATCAGAATTACAGGTTGCCCAAGATCCTGAGAATGTCATTCCAGGTCAGGGCGATGATGAGGAAGAGGAGGAACGCCCAGCCGATCATGGTAATCGCGTTCTGGATTTGCAGAGGGACCGGCCTGCCCATGATCTTTTCAATGAGCAGGAACACGGCATGGCCGCCATCGACCACAGGGATGGGCAGGAAGTTAATAACCGCCAGAGACACGGAAATGACGGCCAGGAAGTAAATAAACGGAACAACCCCCTCCCTTCCCACCTGGATGGCAATGCTGCCGATTCCCACGGGTCCCCGAAACTCTTCCGCCGACACGGTCCCCCTGAAATAGCTCACCAGCGTTGCATAGGTCATGGTGATGAAATTCAGGGTCTCCTGAAATCCCCAGACAACCGCCGCGGCGGGGTTCATCTTCACCTCCTCTCCCATCAGGAGGGTGAAACCTCTGGGGCCGGGGAAAAGGACGAACCGGTAATCATCTGGATCGAAGACCCGGTTCGTGACAACGCCGACCGGCGCCGCCTTTTCGTCGCCCGCCACAGGATCATCAGTGAAATGGATCACCGCATCTTCTCCCTGCAGTGCCTTGAGAGAGTTGAAGAGATCCATCCAGTTTTCCACCCTCTTTTCGTTGACCCTGGAAAAAGAAACCCCGGCTGCCATACCCGCGGCCGCGGCAGGAGACCCCTTGCGGACATGGGCCACAACAGGATTGTCCAGGTCCGGTCCCGCAATGATTCCCGCCAAAACCCTGCCCTGGCGTAGGGTTGGTTGTATTTGCAGGGAAAGGGTCTCGCCCGCCCTGAGAACGACTACCTCGGTCAGCGTATCCGCAACTCGCGTGTTGGTCTCGAGAAATTGCTCCAGCGTGGGGGAAATCATGCCTCCGTATTCCAGGATGATGTCTTCGGGCTGGATGCCGGCATGAAAGGCAGGGGAGTCTTTCATGACGCCCGTCACCCGCAATCGGGGAACCAGGCCCATGATATCCAGGATCGCACTGCGGGAAGGCCAGGTCACTTCCTGCAAAAGCAAAGTCACCTCATCATCTTCCGGGAGGCTCAGGGTCACAGTACCCTCTTCTCCGGGGTAACCGACGACACTCACGATTTCTCCAGCCACCCTGCTCCCGTCCCTTGCGAAGAAAACCCCCGGATTCATCCGGAGATCAGGCCTCACTTTCAGCTGCCTCACTTCCTCATCACGAAGAATCGCGATGCGAATAGGGGCTCCATCAAATTCCTCCTCGATCCCCGCGATCTGCCAGTGATGCTCGATATCTTGTCCATCGATCGCCACGAGCCGGTCCCCTTCCGTGAAGGGATCGCGAGAAAGATACTCGCCCAAAGGGCCGAGGGTAGTGCTCAATGCAGGAAGGAGCCCGAATTGCAGGCTTCCCCCTACATCCATCACGCCGATTGTTGCAGTCCCGTGAAAGGCCTCCTCGTTTCTTTTGCGCTCAAGGGCCACCTCATATTCCCGATCCGGTGCGGAAAGTGCGGCAATGGCGGCCAACTGGGGAAATCGGTCGATGGTCTTGTCGCCGACCGATAAAATCCGATCCCCAGGCTCGAGGCCCACGGAGAAAGGGTACGTTTCCTTCGACCAAATGATTTGCGCGTGCCTTGCCGGTGAACCGGGCAGAGTTCCGCCAATGACGGGAGCGAGGAAGCGAATGCCCGCCAGGCACACGACGACAAAAAGAACTGCAGCCAGAACCACGTTCATCACCACCCCGGCGGAGATCACCGCAAAGCGCTGCCCGATCGACTTGTTGGGGTAGGCACGGGGATCCGGCCGATCCTCCTTTGTCAAAGGCGCGAAGTCTTCCTGTCCTGCCATTTTGACATACCCTCCCAAAGGGAGGAGGTTGACGCGGTAGTCGGTCTCGCCCCGTTTGAACCCGAAAAGCCGGGTTCCGAAACCCAGGGCAAACTGCTCCACCCGGATGTCCACGATTTTTGCCGCGATAAAATGACCCAGCTCGTGGGCAAAGATGACCAGCCCCAGACCCACGACGAACTGGAGGACAGGCCACAGCCAGTCACTCCACAGACCGACAAGAAACGATTCCATCTATTCGCACTCCTGCGCAGGTGTGAAAAAACTCCTCTACTCTCTCCGCCAGGGGAGAAAGCATGCAATCACTCTCCAGTTCCGGATATTGCATAAAAAATATAACCCGGGTCGGAGTGGAGGTCATGGATTTTTTCCAAAACCACGAAAATCGAAGGCGCAACTTTGAAAGCAAAGGTTTACTGGCGTGCAGTAATACTTATTATTTACACTATTTTTTCTTCTAACACATCTAATCTCTTGTATTCCCTTTCCTCCAACATCCCCTGAGTACAAAAAGGGAATGACAACAAAGAGTGGCATCACACGATTCAGAGGATGAAACCCTGATGAAGATACGGATAGAGAAACATTTATCGCGGTAGAACCCAGGGGTAAAATGTTAGAAATTTTCAATGTGAATTATTTTCAAACCAAAAAGAGGCAACTCCATGGAACGTTGGAAGGGTCGGAATTTTCATTTATTCCTTGCCGCATTCTTTCTTTTCTCCTTTTTCGGGATCTTAGGAAGCCACAGTGCGAGAGATACTGTGATCAACAACGAGGGATACAAATCCAGGAAAAAAGCGCCTGTCCCGTTTGATCACGACACCCATGCCTTGACTATGGGTTTGCATGTGACGAATGCCATCATGTTTACGAGATGGGAAGAAACGTGTGGGAGGAAGGCGACGAGGTTCAGAGGTGCAAGGATTGCCATGATCCGAACGAAAGCAAAGGCAACGTCATGAAGCTTCAGATCGCTTTTCACAGAAACTGCCAGGAGTGCCACAAGGAAACCGCGCCCGATGAGGCCCCTTTCAGGGCCTGTTACGGATGCCATGTAAGTCGGTAATCAGTCATCAATGTTCAGTAATCAGTAGAAAACCAGAGGACGGACGGCAGACGAGAGCAGGAGCAAGCTTTTACCCGCCTGCGCGGCAAAACGCCCTGCTCTTCGCTCTTTGCTCTCTGCCCGCTGTCATCTGCCCTCTGGCTTCTGATTCCTGATCACTGCTTCTTCCTGATCTCCTTCTTTTTCGCTTTGGCGGGGAGGGTCACTATAAACGCAGACCCTCTGCCCGGCTCGCTTTTGGCCGTGATTTCTCCACCATGTCTTTCCACGATCTTCTTGCAGATGGCGAGCCCCATGCCCACTCCTCCATAGGCGCCTCGACCGTGCAGCCTCTGAAAGGGAACGAAAATTTTATCGAGATACTTTTCATCAAACCCGATCCCGTTATC